>CAMJRT010000170.1 GCA_946408295.1 uncultured Bacteroidales bacterium | reverse complement strand
ATGATGGTGATGCCCGTGCCCGTGATGCTCTTCGTGCTCGTGGTGATGTTCGTGCTCGTGGTGATGTTCGTGTTCGTGGTGATGATCCTCGTGTTCATCATCATCGTCCTCCTCCTCGTCGTGGCCTTCGATTTCGGCAATCCAGGCGGCGGAGGTGGCCACGCGGTCGAAGTCGAACAGGCCGGTATAGATGATTTCGTCTAGGTCGATGTTCCCGTAGTCACATTCCAGAATCTTGGCTTCGGGGTTGATGTTTTTGACGATGGCGCGCAACTTGCCTAATTCGTCCGCGGACACTTCCGAGGCTTTGTTGAGCAGGACGATGTTGCAGAATTCCAGTTGCTCGATGACCAGCCGCTCCAAATCCTCATCTTCGATATCGCTCTTTTCAAGGGCCGCGCCGCCGTCAAATTCGTCCCGCATCCGCAGCGCGTCCACGACCGTGACGATGCTGTCCACATAGGGCATTTCGCCCATAATGCTACGCGGGGCCAGTTGGGGGAGAGAGCAGATGGTCTGGGCGATGGGGGCGGGCTCGCAGATGCCGCTCGCCTCGATGACGATGTAGTCGAAGCGGTGCATCGAGGTCAGTTCGGCCAACTGGTTGACCAGATCCATCTTCAGGGTGCAGCAGATGCAGCCGTTCTGCAGGGCGACCAGGCTGTCGTCCCCCTGGCCCACGATGCCGCCTTTCTCAATCAGTTCGGCGTCGATATTCACCTCGCCGATGTCATTGACGATGACGGCGAATTTGATGCCTTTGCGGTTGGCGAGGATGTTGTTGAGCAGGGTGGTCTTTCCGCTGCCGAGGTAACCGGTCAGCAACAGGACCGGAATCTGTTTTTCTTGCATATCGATGGTCATAATTTTTGTAGCCTTTTCTTCAACGCTATCGGGGGTGCAAAGTTACAAGTGAGGAGAGAGAAAAACAAATTTCATTTGTATTTCTTGTCAGCGTGGCGTATTTTTGCGTAAATTTTGAAACTATGACCGAGCATCATCACCATCATCACGGGCCGCAAGTGGCGGACGCGTCTTTGAAGAATGTCTATATTCTTTCCATCGTTCTCAACCTTACTTATGTGGTCGTTGAGGCGGTGGCGGGGCTGTATTACCACTCGGTCGGGCTGCTGTCCGATGCGGGGCACAACCTCAGCGACATCATTTCGCTGGCACTGGCCCTGATTGCGCTCGGTCTGTTGCACAGCCGCGGGCGGAAGGGCTATACCTACGGCTATCGCAAGATGTCGGTGCTGATTTCCCTGGCCAATGCGGTGCTCCTGCTGGTGGCGGTGGGGGCCATTATGGTGGAAAGTATCGGCAAACTGCTGCATCCGGTCGAAGTGAACGGGGCGGTCGTTTCCTGGACGGCCGGAATCGGGATTCTTGTCAATGGATTCACCACGCTTCTGCTGCTGCGGGGACGCAGCCACGACCTCAACACCCAAGGGGCTTTCCTGCATATGTTGGCGGATACCCTCGTTTCCGTCGGGGTGGTCGTTTCCGGCATTGTCATCCATTTCACGGACTGGTATTTCATCGACCCGATCATCGGCCTGGTGATTGCCGTCGTTATTCTGGCCGGCACCTGGGATCTGCTCAAGCAGAGCATACGCCTGAGCATCGACGCCATTCCGGAAGGGGTACATTTGGAACCCATCCTCGAACAAATACAGGCGTTGGAGGGTGTCCGGGAGATGCACCACATCCACGTCTGGCCCATCAGCACCACCGAGACCGCGCTCACCGCCCACCTGGTCATAGAAGACCTGGCCGCTTCCGAGTCTCTGGTGCGTGCCGCCAAGGAAATTCTCTCCCGCGAAGGCATCGCCCACAGCACCCTCGAAATCGAGACCGCCGGCCATTGCAGCGATGCTTCCGTTTGTTGCTGAAAATCGGGTGTCGCCTTCTTTACTATTTGCCGGTCTGCAATTTTTTATTTACATTTGCAGGGAAAGGTGCGGCCATCGTTTTATTGTAAACTGTAATAATTGTAAAGATGAGTCTTTTAATTTTTCTGCTGACGGTCACGATGCTTCCCGGACCGCGGGAAATGTTGCGCGAAGATCCGCAACGGGCCGGTGTCAACACGCACATCTACGAATTTATCGATGAAGTTTACACCCCGGCTCCCAAGGGGTACAAGCCCGTTTATCTGAGCCATTACGGCCGTCACGGCGCCCGCAATGATTCCGACCAGACCGGCTACGATTACATCGTCGAGGTGCTCAAGCAGGCGCAGGCGGAAGGTATCCTGACGGAGGAAGGAGCGGCTTTGCTGGATGAAACCCGCAAGGTCATTGCCGAGTGGGACTGTTGTCCCGCCCACCTGACGGAGCGGGGCGTGTATGAAGAGCAGGAATTGGGCCGACGCATTTACAAGGCGTACAAAGACATTTTCAAGAAGGGGAACAAGCGAGTCCGCATCGAATCAAGTACGGTGCCCCGTACCATCGTGAGTATGTCGGCGTTTACGACGACGATGGCTTCCTTGCAGACGAATTTGGTCTTCACCTATGATTGTGGGGAGCGTTATTTCCAATACATCAACAACGGATGTTCCCACAAACACAAGAAGGCTTCCGCCAAGTTGGTAGCGAAGATGTTGAAGAAGGAAAATCCGGATTTTGATGGGGTGTTTGCGCGCGTTTTCAGCGACCCGGAGCGGGGGAAGGTCCTGGCGGTGGACAAAGAAAGATTCAATAGGCATATCTGGAGAGTCGCAAAGACGGCGCAGGCTTCCGGTTTGACGGAGAATGTTTTCCGTCATCTCCCGGAAGAAGTCACCTATTATTATTGGAATAAAGCTGTTCACGAAATCTATATCAATCACGGCAATTCCGTGGAGTTCGGGGCGGACCGTATGCCCCTGACCGAGCCTTTGGTCCGGGATATCCTGACAAAGGCGGACGAGGCTTTGGCGCAAGGGACGGTCTGCGCGGATTTGAAGTTCGGTCACGACTATCCGCTGATAGCATTGGCGGGTTATTTTGGCTTGGAAGAGGTGGGAGCCCGTTTGTCTTTCGATGAGATTGCCGGGAAGTGGTACAATCCCCGCAACATTCCGCTGGCTTCCAATATGCAGATGGCGTTTTACCGGAACGCTGCGGGACGGGTGCTGGTCAAGTTTGTTTACAACGGTGTCGAGCGCCATTTGTACGACCTGAAAGCGGTGGAGAGTGTTTATTATGATTGGGAAGAGGTCAAGACGCGTTTTATGCCGCGCGAACTGCGACTTGCGACGCTGCAGTGGCAGGACCGGGGCAACGGATTGGAGTATGCCGTCGTGCAGGAGCCCGTTTTCGGGGCGATGCAGAGCATTTCCGCCGTCCGTTTCAAGGCGTCCGAGCATACGCTGGATGTGATTGACGCGCCGGCGGAAGAATCGGACAGTACCAGCGCGCTGGCGCAGAAGGCGAATGCGCTCGCTGCCATCAATGGCAGTTATTTCAATGTGCAGGCCTTGACGCCGACGACCTTTGTCAAGGACGCGGGCGAACGGAAAGGCGTGACGGAGGACAGCGAACTGTTCCGGGTGGACGGGATGTTCGTCACCAACGGAAAGGGGATGCGCATCCTGCGTTGCAAGACCCAGGCGAGTTATGAAAAATATGCCAAAGGCTACGATGAGGCTTTGGGCGCCGGTCCTATTTTGTTGGCTGACGGGCGGGAAATTGTTGCAAAATGGCCGACAGGCAAGTTCTATTCGGACCGTCACCCGCGCACCGTTATCGGGACGGATGACAACGGCTATGTTTACTTGATGGTGATTGACGGCCGTTTTTCCGAG
>CAMJRT010000169.1 GCA_946408295.1 uncultured Bacteroidales bacterium | reverse complement strand
ACATCCATCACATTGTCCGGGGCGTGCGGAACATGGTGGATTTCGATACAGAAAAGAGCATTGCGGACGCCAACCGTCACCTGGCTCCTGACATCGAGACCCTTATCATCCCGACGAGCCAGGAGTATGCCCATATCTCCTCTTCCGCCGTGCGGGACATTATCCGGCACAACGCAGACGCTTCCGATTTCCTTCCCGAAGGGGTGAAGTTATGAAAGGGCTGCGAAAAATCGGTGTCGGCATCGTCCTGTGCCTGGCGTTTGCTTCCCCGGCAAAGGCCCGGGGCGATTTGGACTCGCTGGGACGCCTGCTCAATGAATATGTCCGGGCTTTGGACGAGTATGGCGCTTCTTACAAAAGCGCCGAATGTGACGAAATCATTGCATACTGCCGCAATGACAGCACCCGCCATTTCACCGCCCGTCATCTTTTCCAACATTATATGGACTCGCCCCTGATGGGCGATGAAGCCGTCGCCATCCATCTTTATGACAAATGGTTTGCAGAAGGGAAAGACGCAGGCGAGAGCCTCGGGAAAGGCGCCAGGGCCTCTTTTGCCTCGGACGAAGAAGCATTTTCCGCCAAAATTTTCGTGGAGGCCAACCGACAGTCCCTGCTGGGAATGCCCGCTCCGGCGCTACGGCTGTATGACGGGGACGACAACGAGGTGACGCTGTTTGGTGGGGCCTCTAAAGCGCTTCCGGGAGACCGCACCACCTCCGCCTTGTCTGCCTCTTCGTTGCTTGCCTCCGACGGCCGCCTGCGGGTGTTGTATTTCTATGCGACGGACTGCTCCGTTTGCAAACTCTACTCCAAGCAGTTGGAAGTGCTGCTGTCCCGATGCTCCCGGCCCGTCGACCTGGTGGCCGTCTATACCGGAAGGGATCGGGAAAGTTGGGAGACTTATGTGCGCGAAAGGCTGAGTTGGAGGGGCGCGAATGTCCGCATCATCAACCTTTGGGACGCGGAGGGAAAAGGCGAATTCGTCACCCGTTACGGCATCCTCTCCACACCGCGGCTATTCCTCATCGATGCAGACGGCACGATTATCGGCCGGCGCCTCGACCCCGAAGCCCTGCGGATGCTGTTCGAAAGGATAGAGCAAGACAATCAATATGCCTACGGAGACGAGCACAGCCGGAAATTATTCGAAGGACTGCTGCCGGTCGACGACCTCACGATTCCGGCCATCAGCGAGATGATGAACCTGATTCATCGCATCAGTCAGGACAAAGGAAATCCGGCGGTTTTCCGACATATGACCGGCGACCTGCTTTACTATCTGAAAAGCCACGAAGACGAGCATACCATCGAAGTGTGCGATTGGTTTATCCGCGAATATATTCTTTCCGACAAAATTGCGTGGAAAGGCGGGAATGACAGCCTCAGCGTACTGCACCTGGCCGAATTTCTGCACGAACTCTACAGCAAAGCCGCGCTTGGCACTCCGGTTCCCGCCGTCCGGGCCTATGTCGAGGAACTGGTAGCGGCGAACACAAAGAAAGGGCTGAAAGAGAAATACCGCCTGGATGCCCTGAAGAAGCATTGCCGTTTCAAAAAGCGCGAAATGCTGCTGGTGTTCTACGATCCCGCTTGCAGCGACTGCCGGGAACAACTCGACAAAGCCCGCGAACTCGCGTGCGGCAAACAGGCCGTTTCAGCATCCCGCACGGACAGTCTGGCATCAACCCCCGGTCAGAGCGCCTCGACCTTGACCAGTCCGGCGGCGGCCGGCAGCGAGCCCCCGGTGGTGATTCTTATCAATGTAGAAGACAATATGGCCCGGCTGAACGAAAAAGAGCGCCAGGCCCTGCTCGACGCCTTCGACCTTTCTTCCCTCCCCTACCTGCTCCGCCTCGCCCCCGACGGCACCATCACCCGCCGGTATTTCAAACTGTGATATTGGCCTACAACGCAAGAACAATGGCAGGATCAATATCCAGACGAGCAGAAATGATACGGGCTTGCTCGTAAGTAAGATTCACTTTCCCATTCAGAATAGCATTGAGACGAGACGCAGTAATACCCAGAATGGCCGCCAATTCCTTTTGCGTCCAATGATGCTCCTCCATCCGGGAATTCATCGTCGTTACAAGAGATGGGACCTTTATGGGAAAGTGTTCTTTCTCATATTCTTCCACCAAAGAAGAGAGTAAGTCCAGCTCAAGCAAACGAGGGTCGTCAGCAGGCGTTTTTTCGTCCGTTTCAAAGAACAATTCATCAATACGGGCCATCATCGCCTTGTAGTGTTTTTCACTTTTAATCTGCGACATAATTTTATCTATTAACTTGCAAAAATAAGAAAAATTTTCTCTGGCTATTGATCATGTAGATATTTTGCTAAATAAAAAAAGTTCTTACATTTGCGACATAAAAAGCCCTACTCGGAAGCGAAGGCCCTGGTTCCACCAAGGCGGTATATGTAGCTTAAGCGGGGCTTTTTATTTCCCGTACCCCCAGCCGTCGATGTAGCCGTTGAAGCGGTAGCGGGTAAATTGGTCGTTGTAGTAGAGTACGGGAGAGCCGGCGCCGGAAACAGCGCCCGAGGAGCCCCCGGGCTGCTGGAGGGAGAGGATGAGGCTGCCGGAGAGGTAGGCGAAATGGGTGCGGGAGTAGGGCACGAGGTCCTCTGCGAGGGGAATGTGGCGGTCCTGGGTGTAGATGGACCAGGTGTTTTTGCCCTTGTCGCGGACCAGATAGGCCCAGGCGTCGCGGGAGGAAGAAGCCAGCGGGTTGGAGCAGATGGCGTAGGGCGTATCCGGACCGGCGGTGTAGAGGGTCTGGATGGAGGATTGCAGATAATAGAGCATCAACGAATTTCCATAGGGGTTACACAGGGCATACCCGCCACCCCCGTAGCCGGAAAACACCACATTGTCGCGGGTAGGAAGCGTCAACAAGACATTGTGGGTAACATCCTGGAAGCCCGTCTGCGAGCCGTTCTCATAGACATACCAGAACTGTTCGCCCATCCAGCCCGCCAGATAGGGTCTGCGGTCGTTCGGGACCTCATACGCCGCTTGCTCTTTTGCATCCACCCAGAGCGTCAAGGTACGGCCGCTCATCGTCACAAAATACAACTTCGGTTCGGCCATCCCGCCGGTCGTCGGCCGTCCGTCCATCGTGCCGTCATTGACCGCCAGATCGTGGAGGATGGTCCCTTCTCCTTCCAGATAGACCGCCCCGTCGCGCCGGAGTATCCAGTGATTCGAAGCACGGGACTCGCACAGCGTATAGAGGTCGTTGTTTTTCAAGACCAGTCCCCGCAAACGTTCCCGCCCCGTCGCCCGATAGCATTCTTCTCCATCGCAAGACAGGATGGTTTCGGTATCGGTGGAGTACTCGGTGTAAAGCCGTCCCGCGACCAGTCGGTGCATATCCGAATCGGAGGCCAGGTTGTAGGCGACCCCGACCGGAAGTTCCAGCACGCTTTCCCCGTCGCGCAAGACAAACAGGACACATTCGACACTCCCCTTCTGCGGGTCTTTCTGCCAGTCGTAACCATCGGGATAACGGACTCCGCAGAGATACAGATGGTCTCCGTCGGCGCCGCCCCGGGGCTGGATGGTACCGTACCGCGACGGGTCATAAATACCGGATTCACCCCGATGCCCGTTGCCCCGGTTCGGCCCCTGATAGGTCAGCGGATCAAGCGTACAGGAGAACGGCAGCGACAGGAACATCAGAGAAAACAAGCGGACACTCCATCCGGCCAAACGGGCACAAGCCCTGCGACAAAAAACATTCATTCGAGCCATAACAGACGATTTTAATTTTTGCCGCAAGGTAAGTCA
>CAMJRT010000168.1 GCA_946408295.1 uncultured Bacteroidales bacterium | reverse complement strand
CTCACCAAACTTGGGAGCGCTTCCGAATGGCGATTCGAAAAAGGCTCCGGTGTGGTGGCAGGTTTGGTTGTGATAAAAGGAAAATGTTTTGGTGTAATCCCTGACAAAGTTGGACAGGTCGCCTTTCCGCTCTTCTATCACTGAAAGATGAATATGATCCACCATCAGGCATACGGATAAAATGCGAATCTTATATTTCTTCGCCGTGGTGCAAAGAATGGTGAAAAAGACCAGATAGTCACTGATGCTGTAGAAAATCAGGAAACCATTGAGGGTCCTTTGATAGCAATGAATCAAGACATCCTTGGGGATGCATCTTTTCTTTGATTTCATAGATTGGCGGCACTTGGGACAACAAACCATTGGCTTATTATCGCTGACATCATTACGGTCTTCGTGCCCGGTAGAACCCGTAATTGCCGCGAATATCGTAAATAGTTTCGATAATTCAAAATGGAGGCATACATTCTACCGATAGTCGTCCCTTTCGGAACCTCCACCCACCGCCAGCAGACATCTTATTGACAATCACATTACTACACAAAAGGACCTACCCGATATGAGGTAGGTCCTTTTGTGTAATTTGCTGATTTACTAGAGAATAAGTGACGGCATCAAAATGAGGCCCCTCTCAAATCCGGCCCCTTCTACTCCACGGGCAGAGCCATCAGGTTGAAATAGGTAAAATCTACAGAACCGGTAGCGCTCCCGCCGGCTTCGGCCAAGATTGACACCTCATACAATTTGCCCAACTTTATGCCCGACATTGCCCACTGGTTAAAGTGCTCGGAAATATGGATGCGGCCTTGATGACGGGCGCTTTTGCGCACACTGTAAACTGAGGTAAAAGTAGTAATACTACCACTAAACGGGGTTGGTGCAGTGCGGGTAACTGTGTAAATTTCATAGGTCGCTCCGTCCGCCGTAAATTCGCCTTTTTTTGGCCGCCATAAGGAACACCGGTACTACCGTACCAGTCATCGACAATATAATACTCGACAATCGGGTCGTTTGTCCATCCATAGGCGCCAATGTATCCCCAGGACGCACTGCCCGTTTTCGTAAATTGATAATCGGCGATATAGTTCTTTGTCTTGGGGTCAATCCCCGAATTGTTGTATTTGAAACCCACACGGGCCAGGTAATCCGAACAGTTGCTCCAAGTCGCCTTGAAGTTGCCGTTGTCATAGTACGTCATGGAATACTGACCGCTACTCTCCGCCCATTGCTCAAGACTCCAGGGAGTCCCGCTGATGGTACCAGTACGATTTCCATTGACATTATGCCCTGAACCTCTATTGTCTTTATAATGGGGATCCTGCGGGTCAATGTTGTTGAAATCGATTTCAGCCGGTTCGGAGGTCGGGTCGGGGTCGGGATCGGGGTCGGGTTGCGGGACGACAGCCCCGGAATCGGTTCCACTGGCGGAGCCGTTCCCATTGTCTTTGTTGCAGGAAATTGCGCAGAGCAGCAGCAACGATAAAAAGATACAAATTCGTTTCATTGTATGGGTTTTAACAAACGGCACAAAAGTAAGGATTTTGCGCGGTATTTCAAAAAGAATGACAGGGATTTTCTGCAGGAAGTATAAATTTTGAGAAATTTTGCGTAAGTTTGTAGGATATATAAATAAAGTTATGGGAAGAGAAATCAAGTTCTCCCTGGTGTACAGGGATATGTGGCAGTCCTCGGGCAAATATGTGCCCCGGGTGGACCAGTTGGTGAAAGTGGCTCCGGCCATCATCCGGATGGGTTGTTTCGACCGGGTGGAGACCAATGGCGGAGCCTTCGAGCAGGTCAACCTCCTCTACGGAGAAAACCCCAACCGGGCCGTGCGGGAGTGGACCGCGCCGCTTCGCAAAGCCGGATTGCAGACGCATATGCTCGAAAGGGGCCTCAACGCCCTGCGGATGAATCCCGTCCCCGCCGACGTGCGCGAACTGATGTTCAAGGTCAAGAAGGCCCAGGGGACGGACATTTCCCGTTCTTTCTGCGGTCTCAACGACCCCCGCAACCTCCAACTCTCCATCGAATATGCCAAGAAGGCCGGGATGATTTCCCAGGCGGCCTTGAGCATCACCCATTCCCCCATACACACGGTCGCCTATTATATGGGCCTCGTGGATAAACTGGTGGAATACGGCTGCGATGAAATCTGCCTGAAAGATATGGCGGGTATTGGCCGTCCCAACATCCTGGGCGAACTGGTACACGACATCAAGAAGAAATACCCGCACATCAAGGTGCAATACCACGGACATACCGGCCCCGGTTTCTCCACCGCTTCGATGCTGGAGGTGGCCCGCGCCGGCGCCGACTACCTGGATGTGGCCGTCGAACCCCTGTCCTGGGGCAAGGTGCATCCCGACGTCATCACCATCCGAGAAATGCTCAAAGCCGACGGCTTCCAAGTGAAAGATTTGGATATGAACGCCTATATGGAGGTGCGCAAACTCACCCAGGAGTTCATCGACGATTTCCTCGGCTACTGGATTGACCCCAACAACTCCCATATGAGTTCCTTGCTGGTGGGCTGCGGTCTGCCCGGCGGTATGATGGGTTCGATGATGGCCGACCTCAAGGGCTTCCAGAATGCCATCAACGCCGGTCAGCGCGCCGGGGGAAAGAAAGAATTGAGCCTGGACGAACTGATGGTGCTGCTTTTCCAAGAAGTCGAATACGTGTGGCCGCGTCTGGGTTATCCCCCGCTCGTGACCCCTTTCAGCCAGTACTGCAAGAACACGGCCCTGATGAACCTGATGGCCACCTTGCAGGGCAAACCCCGCTGGAGCACCATCGACAAGGATACCTGGAATATGATTCTGGGCAAGATGGGCCGCCTGCCCGGTCCGCTCGCCCCCGAAATCATCGAACTCGCCAAAGAAAAAGGCCTCGAGTTCTACGAAGGGAACCCGCAGGACGCCTTCCCGAATGAACTGCCCCAGTTTGAGCAGATGATGAAGGACGAAGGCTGGGACGAAGGCGAAGACCGCGAAGAACTCTTCGAACTCGCGATGCACGAGCGCCAGTACCGCGACTACCGAAGCGGCATCGCCAAGGAGCGTTTCAACGCCGAACTGGAAGAGAAGCGGGCCAAGGCCGGCGCGCCCATCGTGATGACCCGCCCCGTCGTGGAAATGCCGAAGGTGGATGTGGAGGCCCTGACCGCCGCCCATCCCGCCGCCTTGCCCGTGCAGGCTCCCGTCAAAGGTCAGTTGCTCTGGCAAATTGACGTGGACAACGCCAGCACGGCTCCCGCCGTCGGCAAGGCTTTCAAGAAGGGCGAAGCCATCGCCTACATCCAAACCTATTACGGCATCGAAGCCGTCGAAGCCGCCACGGATTGCCGCATCCTCGCCGTCTGCGCGCAGCAAGGCGACAAACTGGAAAAGAACGAGGTCTTCGCGCTGGTGGAATAGCAGCGACTTTGGGTCATCTGCATTTCAGCAAAATATATTTGCGTCCATATGGACATTGACTTTTTTCTGGATTTTTCACAACGGAAACAATTGCGTTCGTGGCTGGAGGAGCATCACGCATCGGCGCGGTGCTGCTGGGTGCCGTGCAACCGGAGCAAGGCGCCCCGAGAGGATGCTATCCCCTACATCGACGTGGTGGAAGAAGCGCTCTGTTTCGGTTGGATTGACTCCACCTGCCAGAAGATGCCCGACGGAAGACTCGCCCAGCGCCTTTCCCCACGCAGGAAAGGCAGCCATTGGACGAAACTCAATCAGCAACGCTGCGCCGAACTGGAACGCAGAGGTCTGATGACAGACGCCGGCCGGAAAGCCCTAGCCGTTGCGATATCTCCAA
>CAMJRT010000167.1 GCA_946408295.1 uncultured Bacteroidales bacterium | reverse complement strand
TTCCGGATGTTTACGACGGACTGAAACCGGTGCAGCGCCGTATCCTGCACTCCATGGACGAGTTGGAGGACGGACGATACAACAAGGTGGCCAACATTGTGGGTAACACCATGAAATACCACCCGCACGGCGACCAGTCTATCGGTGGCGCTTTGGTGCAGTTGGGACAGAAGAAACTGCTCATCGACACCCAGGGAAACTGGGGCAACATCCTCACCGGCGACCCCGCCGCCGCTCCCCGTTACATTGAGGCGCGCCTCTCCAAATTCGCTTTGGAGGTGGTTTTCAACCACAAGACCACCGAATGGCAGATGTCATACGACGGTCGTAACAAGGAACCCATCGCGTTGCCCATCAAGTTCCCGTTGCTGCTGGCGCAGGGCGTAGATGGCGTGGGCGTGGGCATGTCCACCAAAATCCTGCCCCACAACTTCAACGAACTGATCGATGCATCCATCAAAATTCTGCGTGGAGAGGACTTTGAAATATACCCCGACTTCCCCACCGGCGGCACCATCGATGTGAGCAAATACAACAACGGCGCGCAAGGCGGCAAAATCCGCAACCGTGCCAAAATCAATATTGTCGATAATAAAACATTGGTAATCACCGAGATACCCTTCGGAACCACGACTGGAAAACTCATCTCGGAAGCCAAAAACTCCATCTCCAGCGCCGTGGACAGCGGCAAACTGAAAATCAAGCGCATCGATGACAACACCGCCGCGAATGCCGAGATTTATCTCCACCTGCAGCCCGGCGTGTCGCCCGACCAGACCATCGACGCCCTGTACGCCTTCACCGATTGCGAGATGACCTACTACACCAACGCCTGTGTCATTTGGGATGGCAAACCGAGGTTCACCAATGTGAAGGAGATTCTCAAAATCAACACGGAGAATACGCTGCAACTGCTCAAACGCGAGTTGGAAATCCAACTGGACGAGTTGGACCAGCAATGGCATAAAATCTCATTGGAGAAAATCTTCTTCGAAAAGAGAATCTATAAAGAACTGGAGAAAGACACCGACACCTGGGACACGCAAGTCACCAACATCGAGCGCGCTTTTGACCCATACCGTTCCCTTTTCCGTCAGGAAATCACGCGCGAAAACATCCTTTCGCTTTGCGAGAAGCCCGTGCGCAAGATCTCCAAATTCGACATCAAGAAAGCGGAACAGGAGATTGCCGACATCGAATTGTACATGGAAGAGGTGATGAACAACCTCGCCCATCTGGTGGATTACGCCGTCAACTATTTCCGCCAGTTGAAGAAAAAATACGGTGGTGACAAGCAGCGTCTCACCGAAATCAAAGAGTTTGACAACATCGTGGCCTCCACCGTAGCCGTTGCCAACCAGAAACTGTATGTGGACAAGAAAGAGGGCTTCGTGGGCACCGCACTCAAAAAAGACGAGGGCGTGGAGTATGCCTGCGACTGTTCCGACTTAGACGAAATCATCGTTTTCCACGAAAATGGGACTTTCTCCATCAGCAAAGTGGCCGACAAGCATTTCGTTGGAAAGAACATTCTGCACGTAGAGGTGTTCAAGCGCGGCGACGACCGCCATATCTACAATATGGTCTATACCAACGGCACCAACGGACCCGCCATGGTGAAGCGTTTCGCCATTGGTGGCGTGTCGCGCGACAAGGAATACGACCTCACCAAAGGCAAGTCCGGTTCCAAAGTCATATACTTCACCTCCAACCCCAATGGTGAAGCCGAAGTCATCCGCGTGCGGCTCAAACCTAAGCCCAAGTTGAAAAAGAAGGAATTTGACTTCGATTTCAGCCAACTTGCCGTGAAAAGCCGTTCGGCGATGGGCAATATCCTGACACGCTATCCGGTATCCAGAATCGAGATGTGTCAGGAGGGCGTCTCCACTTTGAGCGCCATCAACGTCTATTATGAGGAGTCCGTCATGCGCCTCAACAACGACGGGCGCGGCACACTTCTCGGTGCGTTCAAAAACGACGACAAGATCCTTACCGTTTACAAGAGCGGCTGGTACCGCATCACCGGATATGAACTCAGCACGCACTTCGAAGACGACCTCCTTTTCATTCGCAAATGGAATAAGAATCTGATTATAACTGCAATATATTATCAGAAGAAAGAGGACAAATACTATGTGAAGCGTCTTGCCGCTGATAATCTCACCAAAAAGACCGACTTCATTCCAGAAGATGATGATATCAAAGTCATCGGCATCTCCATCGACTATCTGCCGCAGGCGAAGGTCACCTACCGCAAGAAAAAATCAGAGGAGGATGAGGTGGATATTATCCCCGTTGCCGAATTTGTGGAAGTGATGTCCGCACGCGCACGAGGTAAGCGTATCAACTTCCCCGGAATCAAGTCCATCAAATTCATCGATCCACTCCCATACGAAGAGCCGGAGGAAGAAACGGAGGAGGATGAAATGGAAGAAACTGATGATATTGACACTGAAACCATTGAGAATGTGGACGATGCGATAGCCAAAGAGATATTCAACTCCGAGTCGGCCCCCCAGAAGAGCGAATCCAACAAGATGGACGAGGAAGGGGTCCAATTATCCATTTTCGATGAATAACAGGGTTCAGCATCGGTTGTTCCTTTCGCTTTTGGCAGGATTGCTAATGGTTTGTACCGCCTGTCCGCACAAGCCGGAAGAACCTACCCCGCTGAATATCACCATCCCTCACGGATTCCCTACCCGTTTGAACATTCCGGATGACAATCCCACGACCGTGGAAGGCGTCGCCTTGGGCGAGCGATTGTTCCACGACCCGCACCTGTGCGGCTATACCGGAAACCATCCTGACTCGCTGATATCGTGCGCCAGTTGCCACGACAAAACGCACAACTATGATTTGGGGGCTGACAACCCGCGCTTGGAAAACGGCCGTCCGGTCGGGCGCACCGGCAAACCAACCCGCCACAACGCCATGCCCCTGATGAATCTGGTGTTCAACCACGAGGGTTATTTCTGGAACGGAAGCATCTGTCCTACAAACACTAACGCCAACCGGAGAAGCATTGAGGACATCGTACTGATGGCCATTACCGCAGATGATGAGATGTGCAGCACGGAAGAGCGCACGCTGGCCGCGTTGCGCGCCGACAGCCGCTATCCGGAGATGTTCGGCAAGGCCTTCGGTTCCGAAGAGATCACCCTGGAGCGCGTGCAGAAAGCCATCGCCCAGTATGTGCGCTCGCTCGTGTCAGGCAATTCCAAATTCGACCGCTATCTGCAAGGGAAAGAGCAACTTACTCCCCAAGAACTGCACGGCTACATCCTCTTCACCACGGAAGAGGGGGCCGACTGTTTCCACTGCCACGGCAGCGAGGGTTCTCCCCTATTCACCACCAACCTATTCTACAACAATGGATTAGACAATGTTTTCAGCGATCCAGCCGACCGATTTTCCGTCACAGGGCACGCCGCCGACCATGGAGCGTACCGCGCGCCTTCGCTGCGCAACATCGCCGTATCCGCACCCTACATGCATGACGGACGTTTTAACACATTAGACGAGGTTCTGGCGTTTTACAATTCCGGACTGCAGCCCTCTCCGTATGCCAGTCCGCTGATGCACCATATCAACGACGGCGGCGTTCTGCTCTCCCCTTCCGAAATCGCTGATTTGAAAGCCTTTCTGATGACA
Source organism: uncultured Bacteroidales bacterium (assembly GCA_946408295.1). The sequence continues at coordinate 160 of CAMJRT010000167.1, read as the reverse complement.
CTAACCGACGAGGAATTTTTGAAATGATTGAGGCGCACGGCCGTACGTCCCAACAACGAATAGGTGGATTAAACCTTACCTCATATTATCCGTCTTTAGCAACGTTTTTTTTTATATCTTTGCTGCGCTTTTTAGAATAACATTTTAAACATCAATACAA
>CAMJRT010000166.1 GCA_946408295.1 uncultured Bacteroidales bacterium | reverse complement strand
CCATCGTCATCAGAATGTTTCCCACGCCCTTGGGACGCACCTCAGGGGCGGCAGCGGCGGCTTCCTGCTCGTTGCTCACGGAAAGGCCCGTCATCGTGGCGGTCTCGGTCTGGTTGGGGGTCAGCAGGTCGATGCAGGCGTATATTTCCTCGGGGAGCGCCCGGGCGGGAGCCGGATTGAGGATGACATACGCCCCGGCCGCGTGCGCAATTTTGGCTGCCTCCACGATACTGGGAATGGGAATCTCGTGCTGGAGAATCAGGATGCCGGCGCTTTCGATGACTTCCCTGAGGGAACGGATGTCCTCCACCGAAAAGTCTTCATTGGCGCCGCCGGCCACGCTGATGCAGTTCTCGGCCTGCTTGTCGACGAGGATGAGGGCTACGCCCGAGGGCTTGTCGCTGCGCAGGATAAGGGAGGTGTCGAGTCCTTCCGCCTTGTAGGAGGCGATGGCGTTCTCACCGAAAATATCGCGTCCGACCTTGCAGATGAACAGCACGTCTCCGCCGAGGCGTTTGGCGGCTACGGCCTGGTTGGCGCCTTTTCCGCCGCCGCCCATCTTGAATTCCCCGCCGAGCAGGGTCTCGCCGGGGGCGGGAAGGGTCTCTGTCAGCACGGTCATATCGGTGTTGCTGGAGCCGATGACCAGAATCTTTTTGTTCTTTATCATAGATGATGCAATGTTACACGGTAAAGGGTAATAAAGTTTAGTCAAAGAGGCTTCCGCCGTCGTTCAAGCCGTCCGTTGCGGCACTGAAACTGTCTCCGTCAGCGTATTGAACATACATATTATTCATATTTGTCTGATACCGTTCTGACAGGCGTGGCGTACTTGACGCGATAATCTTTGTCATACAGATCGAGGATAAATACCTGGTATGTCTTGCCGCCGGGATAGACGCGCACGACGATATGTCCGGTATTGGGGCACATCCGCTGCCAGTCGGCCTCTCCCAGCAGGGCGCGGGAAGACTCGGAGGTGATGAAGACATCGCGCTGCCCGGAGAGCAGGATGGGGTCCGTCATCCGGCGCAGGGTCTCCACATAAGGATGCTGCCATTGGCTGCCCATCACGATGAAGGCGTCCGGACGGGTGGCCAGCAGGAATTTGCCGCTGATGCAATCTTTCCAGCCGTGGTGGTCGGGCTTCATCACCGTAATCTTGCCGGCCACATCGGCCACGGCGTCCTGCTGCCTGCGATCCACCTTGGAATTGAATCCATAAGTGCCGCCGCCAAGGTCTCCGCAGTTGTAGTAGGTGAAGTCCCCATAGCGCAGCACGAATCCGCAACTGAACAGATTCTCATCGAAGTCCAGCGGGTCATCCACCGTATTTATCACTTTGCTCTGCGTTCCTTTTCCCGTCCAGACGCGGCCGTTGCCAACGATATTGCGGATGGAGAAATTACGGTATTTCTTGGGGGCCTTGCGCAGCACGAACTGCTTGTCAGTCCCGACATTAAACTGCTCCATCTTCATCCCGTTCGAGCGGTGCCACTCCACGAACTGACGGTATTCGGGCATCGTGCCGACGGATTTTCCAAAGTGCGCGGTCGAGGGATAATCGTAGCCGGGCCAGCCCCGGTCCACGAAAGTCCCGAAGGGGATGAGGTCGCCCACCTCGGTCAATCCGGCGACCTTGTATCCGTTGGATCCGTCCTTGAGCGCACCCCGGCCGGACAGATGGTCTGCGTGGAAATGCGTCAGCATCCCGTAGTCAATTTTGTCCGGGTTGGGCGAGAAGTGGCGGACATAGCGCGCCACCCACTGACCGACGGAGAGGCTGTCGTTGGGGATGGTATGGTACCAGAAAGGGCCGCCTTTGGGCTGACCGATGTCCCCGCAGTCCACCATCATCGAGGTGCCGTCCGGCAGGACCATAAAGGTACAGTCGCCCTGTCCGGTGCCGATGCTGTGGATATCCAGGCAACCCTCGCTCCAAGGCCGGAGGTAATCGTCGGGGCGATTGAACAATTCCGTCTCCAGATTGAGCAGCGCCTGCGCCTGATTACCTTGCAGGAGCATAATACGGTCCTGGCGCTCTTTCGGGCCGGGAAGAGTGATGTGGTTGAAACCTTTGTCGTCCACGCTGGCCTTCACAGGGTCACTCAGGGTGAACATTTCCGGGTACATCACATACAAGACAGAAAGAATATCCCAGGAGGGACGGTCATACGGTTTGTCCCGATAGGAACGGTAGGCCAGGGCGATCGGACCGGGGGCGTCTTTGATCGCCTCATAGGGGAACATCACTTTCTTGCCCAGTTCGAACGGGTTCTGGATAATGGGCGTAGGCCAGTCGGCAAACACCTTGCGCATTGACGGGATGTCGTTGACGACATTGTATTCCGCGCGCTTTTTGGTCGCATCAAAGAAATCCGTCCGCACTCCGTTGACCTTGACGCTGTCCTGCGCGCCGTAACTGCCGGCCATAATGCTCAGGTATTTGACTTTCTTGCGCACCAGGGTCTTGCCGTCATAACTTGAAATGTCATCCCCCGGGGAGTCCAGCAGGGCGGCAAGCGTTGTACCGAAACCGAGCGAGACAATGACATAACTCTTGTCCGTCGCGCAGGCGAGCAACTCGCGGTAGGCGCGCACGGCATCGGGGTACTCCTCGTCGTAGCGTCCGCAGCGCCGCCAATTCTCTTTTCTGGCCGCCATTGCCGAAATGGTATAATCCCGGTATTCGCTGTTGGCTACCGCCTTGCGGTTGTAGGAGACGGCAATCTCGGGATAGCCGTACCAGCAGTTGCACATATCGATGAACATCGCCGAAGTCGGACTTTTCTTGTGGGCGGAAATCATCCGCAGGTCCATCTTGCCGTCCCGGACGCCCCGGTAAGCCATCACCAAGGCGATGATGTCGTCCACGTCATTGCCCATATCGGTGTCAATGATGACTTTTTGCGGCTCTGAGGCACCGGCTGACGGAGCGGCTGCCAGCAGAACGGCAAGGAAAATACAAATTACTTTAATCATACGCGTTTTGGATAAATCAACACAATCGTTTGTTCTAATTTGCGTTGGCGTAAATCCGCATTTTTGCGAAGTCTTTTCAACGGTTTGCGCAAACGGTTGTGCAGTTATTCTCACAAATGTAAAAACAATTGCTGATAATTGCAACATTTTTTAAATTTTTCAACAAGATGAAAGATTTGATGAAGAACAGCGGCTGCGTGGTTGTCGAACCCCCTCAGGACAAGATTTCCGGTAAACAAAAAGAAGCGGTCCGGCTGTTGGCCGAACCGCTTCTGATACGGGGAAGAAGTTGTTCGTTTTATTGGCAGCAACTTTTCTTGCTGCAGCCGGATTTCCCGCCAATGATTTTCTGAACCAGCGTGGGTTCGTTGGTGGTAATCTGGTCTACGCCCAAGTCAATCATTTCGCGGATGACGGACGGGGCATTGACCGTCCAGCAGTTGACGCTCATACCCAGGTCGTGGGCTTCCTTCACCCATTCCGGATGTTTCTGGAAAATACTGTAGTGGTAGTCGATGCCGTTGACGCCCCGGTCAAATACCTCTTTCGGGGAAAGGTCTCCGTTGAGGTACTGTACCGTATTTTCCGGCATCAGTTTGGCCACTTGTTCGCAGACGGTGATGCTGAAGGCGATGAAGGTGGTTCGTTTTTCCAAGCCGTATTTCTTCACCGCTTCAACGACGGCCGGTACCACGCGGGCTTCGTATAGCGTGTCGATGCCGTCCCAAGGCGTCTTGATTTCAAAGACCATCTCCAGGTTGGGGAATTCCAATCCTTTTGCCAGGTATTGGTCCACGGTGGACATCAACTCGCCGTTGTCGAGCGGAAGGTTCTTGAAATCGGCGGAGAATAAGGAG
>CAMJRT010000165.1 GCA_946408295.1 uncultured Bacteroidales bacterium | reverse complement strand
CGCCGTATCATTGGGAACATTGAATTGGATGCCGATGCCCTCGAAATTGCTCGCCAACTCTTCGTTGCTGGCCTTGAGTTCTACCGGGGGAAGATAGACACTGTGCGGATCCAGTTTTTCCAGCGCGGCGGTAACGGCGGCATCCGTCATTTCCTTTATATTAATGGTATCCACATAATTCTTTTCTACTTCGTCAAGAATCAGCGAGAGTTTCCTCCACTCGCCGTATTTCCAGTTTTTCCCGTGGTTGCGTTCCTCAATCTGCTGAACCAGCAGCGTACCGGCCACGCCCAGCCCAATGCTGAGAAGGGAGATGATAATGATATGGTTTCTAATTTTCATCGTTGATAGGAATTTGTTCTACTTCAATACCGGCCCGTCGCAGCAAGTCGATGCCGTCCGTAATGCGATAGGCATCCCGAAAGACCACCCGACGTATGCCCGACTGGATAATAAGTTTCGCGCATTCTACGCAAGGGGAGGCTGTCACATAAAGGGTAGCCCCCTCGCTGCTGTTGCCCGACTTCGCTACCTTGGTGATGGCATTGGCTTCGGCGTGCAGTACATAAACCTTCGTGACGCCGTTCTCGTCCTCACACTCGTTCTCAAATCCCGACGGCGTACCGTTGTAACCGTCCGAAATAATCATCTTGTCCTTGACGATCAAGGCGCCCACTTGCCGACGCTTACAATAGGAATTCTGTGCCCAGATACCCGCCATTTGCAGGTATCTCTTGTCAAATTTTTGCATTACCGTTGATAAATATATCGTTTGATGCTCTTTTTCGGCGTGCGCTCGAAATCGTCCACCAGAAACTCGATGTGGTGAATCTTCGAATACGCGGGCAGGGACGCTCCAGCCTCCTTGACCAATTTTTCCACCATCGCCTTCATCGCATCTTCAGCGAGTCCTTCACGCTCGGCCCGTTGGAAATCCGGATAAATCAAAGCCACCAGATTGCCCTGGTCTTCAATCACCAGACTCTCCACCACATAATCCAACGCATTGAGCACACATTCAATCTCTTCCGGATAGATATTCTGGCCGGAAGGTCCCAGAATCATACATTTGGACCGTCCTTTCAAAAAGAGAAAGCCGTCTTTGTCAAGAATGCCCATATCGCCGGTACGGAACCAACCCTCCCGGTTGAAACTCATCTCCGTCGCCTCAGGGTTGTCGTAGTAGCCGAGGAACACATTGGGACCCTTGAGCAGCACTTCGCCCGGAATCTTGTCCGGCTGGGGCGAATTGATGCAAATCTGCATCCCCACCGCCGCCTGGCCGCAGGAATACAATTTGGTCTTATCCCAGGCACTGTAGGTGATAATCGGTCCGCATTCCGTCATTCCATAACCCACCGTGAAGGGGAAACGAATACGCCGCAGAAATTTCTCCACCTCTTTATTGAACGCGGCTCCGCCGATGATGACCTCTCTGAAACGACCGCCGAAAGCCTCTACCAACTGTTTGCGGATTTTGTATTCTATATATTTTCCAATCAGCGGGAAATTGAACAGCAAACGGAACCATCCCTTATCCAACCTCGGCTTGATGTTTCCTTTATAGACCTTTTCGATAATCAAAGGGACGGCAATCACGATGGACGGCCGGATCTGCGCCATCGCGTTAAGCAGGATTTTCGGACTCGGGATGCGGGTGAGGAAATGAATGTGGGCGCCAATCGAAAGTTCGTACAAAATTTCGAAAGCCAGACCGTACATATGGGCGGATGGCAGCATCGCCACCACCTCGGAAGACTCGTTCATCTGCGGCTCCGCCATCCGGGCAAGGGCAATATTTCCCAACAATGAACGATAGGGAATCATCACCCCTTTGGAAAAACCGGAGGTACCGGAAGTGTAATTGAGCACCGCCAGTTCGTCGGGCCGGTCGGGCTCATATTGAATGCAGTCCGGCGTAAATCCCCTTGGAAAAGCGGCATCAAACGCTTGGTCCCCCCGCATAAACAACTCTTTGAACGTGCCCCGGGAGGCGGCGACCTCGAACGGATTGATGCGGATGATGCCCATCAGTCCCGGCATCTGACCAAAATCAAGATTGTCGAGAATGCCCGTATCGGCAAACAGAATCTTTGTACCGGAGTGGTTGACCAGATGATGGATGTTGGCCGGCTTGAACTCATGGAGCAGGGGAACGACCACGGCTCCGTAGGTAATAACCGAGAAAAAACTGACGCACCAGTTGGCCTGGTTGCGGGAACAGATGGCAATTTTGTCTCCCCGGGCAATGCCGCACTCGCGGAAAAAGGTGTGAAACCAGGCAATTTTCCGGGCAAGATCCTTATAATAGAGCGTCACACCCTGATAGTTGGACAGGGCGGGACGTTCCCAATGCGTTTTAAAGCTGTCAGCGTATATTTGGTTAAAGGTTTCCATACCAGGCTAAAAGCTTATGTCGCCGGGAGTCGTATTCACCGGAAAGGTTTTTAGCGGTGTTCCTCCCATGAACGCGTAAAGATAGCAATTTTTTTCTGTACTTAGCCACCAATAGCTCTTTCCTTTGCGAATAATGTAGCGCGGAAGGTTGTGAATAGGCTCCGCCACCGTGATTCCTTCCCACTTGGCGGGCTTCTTTCCCTGCAGGTTATACATATCGATGGTGTTGTCCTTGTTCAGGGTCAGAATGTTGTATTTTTTCTTTCCGGAGAAATCATAAATGGCAGGGCCGATACGCACCGGCTTATCCAGTTTCCTGCGTACTTCACTGACTTCTTTGCCCTTGCGGTCGAATAAACGGAGTTCATCGTCCGAAATGAACAAAAATTGCAGACGGCCGTTGGCATAGTAGTCGATGGTTCCGGCCATCGAGCACAAGGGCGTCTCGAAGGGAATGCTCCACAGCACCGTTCCTTTTTCATCCGTCAGGCTCAACATTCCGTCTTTGCGTTGTAGGGAATTGACCTTGCCCGTGGAACTGTTGAGTACGCTGAACGGTCCGTCGGTGTTGGGGTCGGCAACGACCACTTTCTTCTGAACGGTCGTATCCTTCTTTTCTTCGTCGTTTTCGGAAAGCAGGTTCTCGATCTGTCCGTCCCGGCTTTTGACCGGGGGTTCGGGTGCATCCTTATACAAGATAAACAGAGCAGAACCGGTCGCTGCTGTCATCAAACAGAGAATGAGGGCATAAAGAAGGATGGTTTTTCTTTTCATTACTGAGCGACAAAACTATAACAAATGGTACCGTATTGCTTGTGTGGCGCGGTAGGGCTGGCGGAAAAGAGGGAAGCCCTGGCGGCCCGCAAGGCGAATTCCCGCAAACAGCCGTCTTCGGAAGATTCTGCCTGGGAAATTCGGGCTTCCACGACCTTTCCGGCGGTATTGACTCCGATGATGACGGTTACGATACCGCCGCCGTAGCATTGGTAGGCCGGAATCTTCAAGCGGCTGGCTTTTCGCCCATCCAGATTGTAACTGAGAACGCTGGGACCGCTGTAGGAACTTTCGTCCTGCTTTTTCTCTTTCTTTTTGGGCTCGTCAATCGCCAGCGACTGATTATCCCATTCTTTGATCTGCTGGTTCTCCCGGATTTCCTGCTGCAGACGCAGCGCATCCTGATACAACGGGTCGGTCTGCGCATCGCTCCTGGGCGCCGACTGATCTACCGCAACATTTCGGATGTTTTGCGAATGCGAACGAATCATTTCTTCCAGCCGTTCTCGGATATCTTCTTTAAAGGCTCTTTCTTCTGCCAAACGCTCTTGCTCTTCCTGTTTGGTGAAATCCATCACGAAAGTATTTTCGGCTGCCACTTCTTTGCCAATCTGCCAAAGAAGTAAGACGATAATCACCAATAAATGGATAATGAGCGTCAGATACAAGCCGGCC
>CAMJRT010000164.1 GCA_946408295.1 uncultured Bacteroidales bacterium | reverse complement strand
TAGTCCCATAGCATAGGAGGAAACAGAATGAAAAAACAGATACTTCTCTTGGCTGCCGGACTGCTCTGTGCGGCCTGTACAAAAGAAATGGCTCCCGACGACAATGTGTCGGGAGACCGTTTCGTACTTCGCGCTTCCCTTGAACAGGACAAGTCGGACGGGAAGACCGACTCCGGCGAGGAAGGGGAAAAGACGACGCTGAATGAGGACACCGGCGCTGTGCTTTGGGCCGAGGGGGATAAAATCAAAGCGGTATGGAACGGGGGCTCGGCCGAGTCCGTCGGCTTGTCGACCGGGGCTGTCGCTTATGCCGAATTCTCCTTCGAAAGTATGGGAGGCACGCCGGCTTATGTCGTCTATCCTTCGTCCGTGACCAGCACCTGGGATGGAACGGATTTCAAAGTGACTTTCCCCTCGACGCAAGGCGGTACTTTTTCAGAGGCATCCCTCGAAGCGGGACCTGTCGATGTCGTCGGACGCCGTATCTTCTTCAAGAACTTGGGCGCCCTCGTCAAACTGACGATCAGTGATGACGACGTGCGGACCATCTGGCTCCAGGGGGCGGGTAACACGCCGCTTGCCGGTACGGCCATCATCCGTTTCGGGGAAAACGGCCTTCCCGTCGTCGATTCGGTCGAAGAGGGAAGTTCTTCGATAAAGCTCGGTATCAGCGCTCCGGGAACCTACTATGTCGGTGTGCTCCCCATTGCCATCAAGGAGGGTATCTATGTCGAACTTCAAAATGGCGACGGAGACGTCATCGGACAAAAAATCACCACCAATACGATGTCCCTGGCCCGGCGGGAAATCCTCGACCTGGGAACAATCGGAACCGGTAATTTCTCGGATGTTTGTTTCGTCTCTCCTTCAGGAGAGGGTAACAAAGACGGCAGCGATTGGGACAATGCGATGCCTCTATCCACTTTTAAGGACCAATGTGCAGATGGAACGCTCAATGGTAAGAAAATCTTCATACAGCAAGGGAATTATTCCATTTCCCAATGGGGATTTACAGCTGCCGTTAATTTTGAAGCGTACGGCGGTTATCCGAGCACATTGACCGGCACCGACCTGAAAGGCCGTGATATCGTCAACTGTCCTACAACCATCGATGGGGCAAGCTCCTGTATTTTTACGTTCAATCACGCGGACTTGTCCGTCAAATGGGACGGTCTCGTCATTACCGGAGCGGGCGGTAAAGCCAGAGCCGGGAATGTCATTACGGTAACGGCGGCCACGAAAGTGTTGTTTACCAATTGCACGATAAAGGACAATGAAAATTCGTCCTCGTCCTATAGCGGACTCCTTGCCGTAAGCGGCGGACAGAATGTCAGTTTCCGAAAGTGTGTGTTTTCCGGTAATACTTCTAATGCAGGAGGCAGCATTGCGAAAGTAGTAGCAGGTAACAACCTGGTCTTTAAGGACTGTCTTTTTCATTCGAACTCTACGAGCGGCTCCCAAGGCTTTGGCGGCTTATTCAATGTCGAAGACGGGACTGCCACTTTTTCAGGTTGCTCGTTTACAAATAATCATAGTAAAAAGGATGGCGGCGTATTTTATGTGACGGGAGGGGCCGTCAGCCTGACGGATTGTACGGGAAGCGGGAATTATGCTCCATCATCATATCAAGGGGGCTTTGTCTATAATACGAACGGCAGCGTCACGCTCGGTAACGGTTGTGTGCTGTCGGGCAATTCCGCGCCGAACGGGGGTGTCGCTTATCAAGACGGAACGGGCAGCATAACCCTCAGCGGAAGCACGTTGTCCGATAATTCTGCTACCCTTTATGGGGGAGCGCTCTATCTGGGGAGCGGGACATTGACCGCAGAAGATTGTACCCTTTCCGGCAATCACGCTCCGAAATTCGGAGGCTGCCTTTATATGACGGACGGTACAGCCCGCTTCTCTCACTGTGAAATGACCGGGAACCGCAATACGAATACTGCCGGAGCGGGTGGTTTCAGTTATGCGACCGGGGGCTCCCTGACCTTGGAGAATAGTTCCTTTATCGGAAATACGTCTTCTCTTTACGGAGGAGTCGCTTATCTTTTAGGAGGCAGCCTGGCCGTCAACGATTGTATTTTTTCGGAGAATCAATCGTATCACGGCTCCTGCCTTGCGGCCAATGCGACCTCCGAAACGACCATCGCGCTGAATCTAAGCGGCAATACTTTTTCGAACAATTACGACATTCCTCCCGAGGGTGGGGGTCTGACCGGTGTCCTGTGTCTTAATTTCTTGTCAGATTGTATCGGTACCGTTACGCTGGATGCCACGGACTGTATATTCAGCAACAACCTGGCCTATACTACGAAAATAACCGATATAAAAGACCTTGGGCATCAACCGGTCGGTCCCGCCTGTATCAACCTGGGCCCCAGCGATCGCATCAGCAATACGACTCAAGTGACCATCGGCCGTCTGAACGGATGTGTATTCGACAACAATATGGCTTCCATCAGCGGAGGTGCCGTCCGTTGTGTCCAGCACGGTTCCACGCTCTATATGAACCGATGCTGGTTCTACAACAACAAGACTTATTCGACGGCGTCCGCTCTCCGTTCCATCAAAGGCGGGCGGGTTGCCATGAACAATTGCGTGTTTTACAACAATTACACGATAGATTATTCCAATACGGGAGAGTCTTATCCGTCCGTTCTGTTCTGCAATCATTCGCCGACGCTGATTGTGAATACTTCCGTGATGCAGGATAATAACGTGCCTTCGGAGCGATGCCTGTTCCTGGGCGGTTCCGCCAAGACGACGGCAGATGCCCAGGACTCGACGATTTTTGCGAATAATATTTTCTATCATTATTTCTCCTATAATTCCTCGATGAATTGTTACTCCATCCGGACGCGGGTGCATCAGCATAACACAGATCCTTATTCGACTTATCCCTATGGAGATGCGTATATCAAGTCTTACGGACACAATTTGTATTCAAAAAATGCCATAGCGGACACGGCCGGAAGATATACCTTGATTGACGCCGTATCTCATCGGGATTTCGTTGCGACGGCCCGATTGAACGGGGAAGGAGGCTTGCCGTCTTTGAAATGGAAGAAGCAGACTTCCGTCGGCCGCCCCATCATTTATCTTTCAGCCCTGCCCGTTGCATATCCTACGACGACCAAGAGCTATGTCGAGTCGGCCATTTCGGCCTGGGATACGGTCAACGAGACCGCAACAAAAGTCGGGCAGACATTTGCTGACTGGTTGGCTTCCCTGCCAGTGGTTGAAGGAAACGTCGCCACGGCAATCGATTGTCGCGGCAAACTCCGTAATGCGTCTTACTTCTGGCCCGGTTCCCATCAGATTATTGGTTCCGACCCGGATCCGGACAACGGAGAAGAATAAACGATAACAGTAGAATAAACCCTAGATAATTGTGCCAATGAAAAAAATTCTGATTGTATTGGGGCTGCTTTTTGCGGGAGTGAGTCTGCACTCCCAGAACGGTCCGGTAAAAATGTGGGAAGGGACGATCGATTTGCCGACCTACCGGGTGAACGCCCCCGAAAAGGCGCCGCTTTTCCAGCGGGATTTTGCCTATCAGCGAGCCAAGCGTGCCGTCTATCCATATCCGATGAACGACAATCCTACGCAGGATAAGGTGGATTCCACGCATCGTGCCCTGTTTCTGGAAAACGATTATATCAAAGTCTGCGTCCTGCCCGATCTGGGCGGCCGTCTGTTCTATGCCACGGACAAGACCAACGGTTATGAAATCTTCTATCGCCAGCATGTCATCAAGCCTGCCAACGTGGGTATGCTCGGGGCCTGGATCAGCGGCGGTGTGGAATGGAATGTGTTCCACCATCACCGCAATACTTCCCAGTTCCCC
>CAMJRT010000163.1 GCA_946408295.1 uncultured Bacteroidales bacterium | reverse complement strand
GTAGACAACGGGTATGCGCTCGGAAAACCGGAACAGGAATGGATGGACGGAATGATTCGCCTGGTCTCCGCCTTTCAGGACAACCCCAAATGGAAAAACCGCTGTACGCAATACCACATCACCAAAGACGGACTGATCGTCATCTCTCTGGACGGATATGCCGAACGCTTTATCCTGGGGGATTACCACCAGATAGAGAACAAACAGCGCAAAATAGAACAATATATCAGCCTCATCCGCCCGCAACAGGCGGAAGGGAAGAACTATAAAACCGTCAACGTCCGTTTTAAAGGACAGATTATCTGCCAATGACCTATGGAGAACAAACACATCGTTGCCATTGATGCCGGAAGTTCGAAGATTTCGATTGCCGTCGGATTTGAAGCCGATAATGGTTTTCGCATTATGCACTACCGTTCCTTGCCTTCCGCCGGCATCCATCAAGGGCGTATTCAAAACGCACAGCAGGCCGCAGAGGTGATTCAGGAACTGATTGGCGGCGTCAAAGAAGAATTGGGACTGGTCGTCAACCAGGCCGTCATCAACCTGCCTTCCTACCCCATTGTCCAGCGGGACGCCAAAAGTTCGCTCGACCGGGACGACGACACGATGGTTCAGGAACAGGAAATCGAGATGCTTGAGACCCAGGCCTGCGATGCAGTCCTCAAGCAGGAAGACGAAAAGGTGGGGATGAGCGTGTTCCGTTGTGTCAGCCAGTCCTACTCCGACGGGATTGATTTTCCTATTGGAAAAGACGACATCATCGGCCGCTTTACCGACCACATCGAGGGCTATTATCAGGTATTCCTGGGCAACAGCCGCCAGATGGCCAACATCGACAACACCCTGGGGTTGCAGGAACTGGTGGCCGCCCGCAGATTCTTTATGCCGGAATGCATCGCCAAAATGGTGCTGGATCCCACGGATGTCGAAAACGGCGTCGCGCTGGTCGATATCGGCGGCGGTGTGACCAGCGTATCCATTTTTACCGGCGGCATCTTGCGTTACTACGACTCCATTCCCTTCGGCGGACGGAGCGTGACGATGGATATCCGCAACGAATGCGGCCTGACCGAATCCCTTGCCGAGAACATCAAAAAAGCCTTCGGCATCTGCTGCCCGGACAAGTTGCTTTCGATGAGTGACAAGTTTCTGCGCATCAAACAGCGTGACTCTACGCGGACCAAAGAGGTCGGCGTCAAATACCTCTCGGAAATCGTGACAGCCCGTATGCGGGAAATTTTCGATGCCGTCCTCTACATCATTCAGCAGAGTCAGTTGGCAGACGAACTGGGCTCGGGCATCGTACTGACCGGCGGAGGGGCTATGCTGGCCAACTGCAGCAAATTGCTCAGCGAAATGTCGGGCTACAATGTGCGGGTGGGGCGGATCGGAAAGCGCTTCGCCTCCCTGCCCAAAGAGTTGCAGCAGCCCAATACCGCAGGTTGTCTGGGCCTTTTGTACGCCGGGCGCGGACTCAATAAAGTCTGGTTTGTCACAGACCCCGAAGACCCCCGTGTCAATGCGATTGAAGAAGAGCCTCCCCGGACTCCGGTAGAAACAAAGACGGCGGAAGAAGAAAAGCCGGAGAATACCGTTCCGGTCGAAGAAGTGACGGAGATGAGGGTTCCGGTCGAAGAAAAGACCGAAGTGAGGGCTCCGGTTGAAGAAAGAACGGAGGAACGGCCGGAGAAGAAGACTCCCGCCACGCCGACAAACGGAAGCCTGTTCGGGAACATCCCCCGTCAGCCGGCCGCTCCCGCAAAACCCGCTAAAAAAAGAGACCGGTTGATCGACAAAATCGGGGCAAGATTCAACTCCACCCTCCAGAGCATTATGGAGTCTGACGATAAAGAAGAAGTGGGGGATTTGTTTGGTGATGATGCCTTCAAGAATGACTAAAATTAAGGACTATGGACGATGTTTTGAACGAATTTACAGTACCGGTCGGATGGGGCGGCAGCAATGACGGGATGATCAAGGTCATCGGGGTCGGCGGCGGCGGATGCAATGCCGTCAGTTATATGTACAAACAACACGTGGAAGGGTGTACCTTCATCGTGTGCAACACGGACGCCCAGGCGCTCCAGCAATGCAACGTGCCCACCAAAATCGCGTTGGGACAAGGGCTGGGTGCCGGTATGGACGCCATCAAAGCGCGCAACTGCGCCCTCGCCTCCCAGGACGCCATCCAGAACCTCGTGCTCGGTGAGGAAACCGAAATGCTGTTCGTGACAGCCGGTATGGGCGGCGGCACCGGGACCGGTGCGGCGCCCGTCATTGCCAGTATGGCGAAAGAAAAAGGAATCCTGACGGTGGGTGTCGTCACCCTCCCCTTCAAAAATGAACGGAACGGTTCGTATGCCCGGGCGGTCGACGGCATCCGCGAATTGCAGAAGAATGTCGATTCCCTGCTCCTCATCGACAATGAGAAACTGGCCGAAGTCTATCGGAACGAACTCATCCAGAAAGGATTCCCCAAATCCGATGAAATCCTGGCTACCGCCGTACGCGGCATTACGGAAATCATCAGTCGTCCGGGATTCAAGAACGTTGACTTCGAGGATGTCAAGACCACGATGAAAAACAGCGGTATGGCGCTGTTGGGCAGCGGGGTCGGTTCGGGCGAAAACCGCCTGGAACAGGCGGTGGAGGAAGCGCTCAACTCGCCTTTGCTCTACGATTTCGAACTGCGGACCTCCCGCCGCGCACTGGTCAACATCACGGTTCCCGACAGCGACAAAGGCATTACTTTCGGAGAACGCGAACGGCTCAACGAACTGATCAACGAACGCATCGGCGACCCTTCCAAATACAAAGAGGGCATCGTCTATGTCTCGGACCCGGAATGGGGAGACAAAGTGCGCGTAACCATCATCGCCACCGGCTTCAAGATGACCAAACTGACCGAAGTGATTGGTGAAAACCGAGGCAACATCATCGACATTGATGACGACTATGTTTACAATCCCGAAGATGGAGATTGCGAGGAGGAAGAAGACTTCACCTACGACGACATCGAAAAGATAGGCTACAACACGATTGCCAATCAAAGAAAATTCAATTATACCGAAAAACCGGCCCTGTACGGACTGTCCACCTCTGAAATACAGGCCATCGAAACCAAACCTGCATTACGCCGGCAAGCGGTTTCACAGCAATAAAATAATATGGAAAGAAAAACACGTGTAAGATTTGCCCCCTCTCCGACAGGGCCCCTTCATATGGGCGGCGTACGCACCGCCTTGTACAACTACCTTTTCGCCAAACAGCGGGGAGGTGACTTTATCCTTCGCATTGAAGACACCGACTCCCATCGCTTCGTGCCGGGAGCGGAACAATATATCATCGAGGCGCTGGGCTGGTGCGGCATCCGGCCCGACGAGGGGGTGGATGAAAATGGCCGGGTGGTGAGCGTCGCCGACGAACGGCACCCCCACGCCCCCTACCGCCAGAGCGAGCGCAAACCCATCTACCGCGCCTACGCCGAACAACTGGTCCGGGACGGGTACGCTTACTATGCCTTTGACAGCGCCGAGTCACTGGCCTCCCTGCGCGCCGAAATGGAAGCCAAAGGCGAGACCTTCATCTATAACTATTCGGTGCGCGAACAGTTGCGCAATTCCCTGACCCTGGAAGCGGCGGAAGTCGAGCGCCTGCTGGCCGAGACCAACGACTGGACGGTGCGCTTCAAAATGCCCGCCGACCGCATCGTCAAGATGGACGATATGATACGCGGGCACGTGGAAGTCAACACCCGTACCCTGGACGACAAGGTCCTGTGGAAACGGGCGGACGAACTGCCTACCTATCACCTGGCCAACATCGTGGACGACCACCTGATGGAAATCACCGAGGTCATCCGCG
>CAMJRT010000162.1 GCA_946408295.1 uncultured Bacteroidales bacterium | reverse complement strand
AAGGCCTCTTATTACATTTCCCAAAGCGAATTGGGCGGCAGTGCGGTGATGGAGCGTATTTTTCGTCCGGTGTTGGGCCGTCCGGCCGCAGAGGTCCCTGCCAAGACCCCGGCCGCCGACCCGGAACGGATCCGGTGCTTTGCGGAATACCTCAAAGAGGTCATCTTGTATGTGGGGCCCGTGATGAGCGAAAAAGAACCGTTGGCCTTCGAGACGAGTTTCGCCAAGGCGGCTCACAATGCCATCAATCAGTTGATTGCCAATCCGCTTCCTATCAAGCCCGCCACTTTCGCCCGGATGGTGGACCGGATCGTTTCCGGTATATCCATTCCGTTTGAGGGAGAGCCGCTCAAGGGTTTGCAGGTGATGGGACCGCTGGAATCCCGTTGTCTGGACTTCGACAATTTGATTGTACTCTCGTGCAACGAAGGGGTTTTCCCGCGCAAGAGCGTCAGTTCTTCTTTTATCCCGGCAGAACTGCGCGTGGGCTTCGGCTTGCCCTCCTACGACCACCAGGATGAAATGTGGGCTTATTATTTCTATCGGATGATTGCGCGGGCGAATGAGGTCTGGCTCTTGTATGACAACCGTACGGAAGGGCTCAAGCGAGGGGAGGAGAGCCGTTTTATCAAGCAACTGCGCTACCATTTCGGGGCCGATATCACGGATTGGACGGAGCACATCGCGGCGAAGGCGGCGGAGGAAGCGGCCGACCGGACGAACGAAGAAAAGGCGGCAATAAGCGATGAAGGAGAGGTGGCGAAGAGTGCCGAAGTTTTGGTGAAAATCAATGAACTCGTATTCTCCGCTTCTTCGTTGGAATCCTATGTCGCCTGTCCGATGAAATTCTACTATAGCAAAATCGTCGGCCTGGAGGCTCCCGCCGAGGTCTCTGAATACCTGGATAGCTCGAATTTGGGGACGGTTTTCCACAGCACGATGGAAGCGCTCTATACTTCCGATGAGGCGATGAAGCCCGGTGGTGTGATTCCAAAACCAACAATCCCTCACGATGTTACGGTAGATTATCTGAAGGGTTGGCTTAAACGGAAAGAGGCGATTCGCCAAAAAGTGAAATCTCTGATTTGCGAGGTGCTGAAAGTCGCCGAAGTGACGGGGCGCAATCTGGTGATGGCGGATGTGATTTGTCAATATGTCACCAATACGATCGAGGCCGATCTGGCCTATCTGCAAGAGCGGAAGGCCCCGTGCTTCCGGATTATCTCCCTGGAACACAAATTCTTTATGGATTTTCTGGGGGTGAAAATCGCAGGACTCATCGACCGGGTGGACCGGGTGGAAGGCGAGCCTGTGCGCGTGGTCGATTACAAGACGGGCAGCGACATTCCGGATTGTCTGGGCCTTGCGGAAGATCAGGTGGAGTTGCCCTTCACGGATTATCGCCACAAGGCGGCGATTCAATTCTTCCTCTATGATGAAGCGGCCGTACAGGCCTCTGCGCAAAAGGGCGGGGAACTTTTCCCGACTTCGCTCGACCAACTCGTCAATGCGATGTATGTTCCTTTCCGTTTGTCTTCCGGGAACATTCCGGCGAAATATGAAGTCCGCCTCTCTTTTGCCGATGCGATGAAACGCAAATTGCAGGGGGTGATAACGGACTTGAAAGATCCGGCCAAGCCCTTTGTCCGGACGGAAGATACCAAGACGTGTGAATGTTGTGATTTTAAAAGCATTTGTGGACGATGAACCAGAAGCCTATTCTTTTGCGCGGTGCTTCCGCCGGTTCGGGAAAAACCCATTTCCTGGCCAAAACCTACATCCGGCTTTTGTTGGAGCGGTATTTCCATCCGGAGCATCCGAAGGATGTGTATCAATATCGCCACGTGCTGGCCGTTACCTTTACCAACAAGGCGACGGCGGAAATGAAGGAAAGGATTCTGCGCGAGTTGGACATTCTTTCCCACACTCCTTCCCAATCGGGTTATTATAAAGAATTTGTCCAATATTTCAGTTGTACGGACGAGGCCTTGAAGACGGCTTCCGGAGAGATTCTTTTCCATCTGCTGCACGAGTACGGGGCCTTTTCCGTGAGTACCATCGACAGTTTTTTCCAATTGGTCTTGCGGGCTTTCTCCCGTGAAATCGGCTACTATTCTTCCTACCAGGTCGAGTTGGACCGGGGGTCCTTGATCGGGGAGTGCGTGGACCGGATTCTCGACGCGCTGGATGAGGGAAAAGAGAATGAAGAACTGTTGCAATGGCTTACGCGCAAGGCGGTTTTTCGCGTTGCCAACGGGGAGAAATTCTCCTCGGATGCCTTGCTGCTGGAAGTAGCCGGCCAACTGATGACCGACCATTACAAGGACGCCCTGAAAAAGTCGCGGATGAACGAAGATGCGCTCTATGACCATACGCGCCTTATCCGTTTGGAAGAGACCTGCCGGAAGCGTAGGCGGGAGTATCTCGCTGCCGTGAAAGCGGCCGCGCAGGCCGCACAGGCTGAGGCGGAAAGCGCATTGGGGGGCATCCGGACCAGCCGCGACGTGCTGGAAAAGGCGCTGGGCAAGTTGGCGGCCATTCAGGAGAAGAGCAACAAAGAAGGGATTCCGGGACTGTCGGATGCCGCTTATGCAAAACTATTCGAGCCGGCCGGCGCTGTCAATACCGATGCCTGGTTCAAAAAAGCGGATCTCCCCCGTTTTGCGGATGGAATCGGACTGAAAGGTTTGTTGGACAAGATGGAACACCTTCGCCGGGCCTATGACGAAGGGACGAAAATGGTGGCCACTTTGGATATCATCATCCCCCAACTTTACGGATTCGGAGTGGTGCGGCGCATCCGTCAGGAACTGGCGGCCTTGATGAAGGAAAAGAACGTGCTCAGCCTCGATGAGACCAACGAGATTCTCAAAGACCTCATTGCCGATACGGCCACGCCCTTCATCTATGAAAAGGTAGGGGTGCGGTATGAGAACTTTCTGCTCGATGAGTTCCAGGATACTTCCCACGTGCAGTGGGATAATTTCCGTCCGCTTCTGCAGGAGAGTGTGGACAACGGTCATACGGACCTCGTGGTCGGCGATCCCAAGCAAAGTATCTACCGCTGGCGCAATTCGGATGCCGCCCTGATGACAAAAGCCCTTCCGGAGGCCTTCGGGCAGTATATCGACGACACCCACGAACTGGATACCAACTGGCGGAGTGCGGAGGAGATCGTCCGGTTCAACAATGCCTTTTTCGCCTTTTCCGCGCAGCGGATGGACGCGTCGCTGGGGCAGGGCCGTGTGCTGCAGGAGATCTATCGGGATGTGTGCCAGAAGCCCAACCACCGGAAAGGAGGATATGTCCGTCTGGATTTTTGCGAAGGACGGGAGACGGAAGAGGGGAAGGCCAAGTCCCGCGAAGTGGAGATGGAAAAAGTGTTGGAGTCCATTAATGAGGCTGTTTCGCACGGATTCCGTTACGGGGATATTACCATCGTCGTTCGAAAAGGAAGTCAAGGCATCGACTTGGCGGCTTATTTGAATGAACAAGGCATCAAAGTATCTACCTCGGATACCTTGGGCATCGCATCTTCCTCCATCGTTCGCCTGCTGATTTCTCTGTTGTCTAACCGGGATGACCCGAATGATAGTGTGCGGGCCTATCTGGCCGGGCGTTTCCCTTCAAGCGCCGCAGATGCGGGGGGGTGTTCCCTGGTGGACATCTGTGAAGAACTGTTGCGGGATATAAAGGCGAAGCGTCCGACTGATTTTAACGCACAGATTCCCTACATCCGCTGTTTTATGGATGTATTGAATTATCAAAATCACCAGGTAAATCAAAATGGAATACTTCAAATGTTAATAATATGAGTTATATGTTTTATAGATGTAATAAATTATTATCATTACCTGATATATCAAAATGGAATATTTCAAATGAATATAAT
>CAMJRT010000161.1 GCA_946408295.1 uncultured Bacteroidales bacterium | reverse complement strand
TTATGACGCGCCACACCGGCAACATTATGTTTGACTTCTTCCCTTCCCGCAAGTCTTCCTTCCACTTCACGGTCGGTATGCTCGCGGGCAATGACAACCTCATCACCATCAAGAACACGAAACCGTTGGACGATCGTTTCAAGGGAGTCGGCATCGCCTTCTATCCGGGCGGTGACAAAACGGCCACGAACCTCCATCAAGTCGTCGTCGACAAGAACGGCAATCTCGGGCTGACCATCGGCCGCCGCTGGTGCGTCCGTCCCTATGTCGGACTGGGCTGGGGTTCTTTTGTTCCCAGCAAGCGCGTCGGCGTGATTTTCGATATGGGTCTTGAATTCAACGGCGGAATGGGTGTCATCGTTGACGCGAGGGACATCCACAACCTTGACCTTGAAACAGGGAAGCCAGTCCGCGGTATGCTGGATCGCGCCGGTCTGCAGACCATGCTTGAAGATATGACCGGAAAGGCGGCGGACGACAGCACGCTTAAAGCATTGGATGCCTATCAGACCCTGTCCACCCTGCCCGTTTCAGGATATGTCAAATTGGCGTTGGTCGTCAAACTGTTCTAAATTGAAAACCCTTTAATCCATACTGCTATGAAAAAGTATCTGATGCTTTTAGCAATTGTTACCCTCTCGGTAGGGTGCAACAAAATGTTTGACGCGAATTACGCGCAGCAAGCAAAGAACCAGCCTGTCACATTGAGCCAAGGCCAGTATTTCACCTCTTACGCCGGGACCTATCAATCCGAGCCATTCAATGATGTCATCAAGGATGCGAACGGGCATGAGCAGAGAGTAACTTCCGTCCATCACCATTCCAACAGTGCGGACGGCAGTTGGAATGCCTGGGACGAAGTCGAAGCGCTCAAAGGCAGTTTCCAAGTCGGTTACAAGTATAATTTCCAATCCGGTACCTACACCGTAACGGTCAAAGACGGCAATAATGTCATTGAGCTCAAACTCAACAACGACAAGCCCGCCGGTGAGATCGTCTTCGAGTCTAACGGGGAAGGCCAGACCAGCCTGAAGTTCACCCCCGTTGATGAGAACGGCAATCTGAAAGAAAACGAGCAGGTCAGCATTGAGATTACCAGCCAGCCCGACCCCGCCAAGCCCGAGCAGGTCTATTCCAACGGCACCTGGGTTGTCAGCGAATTCATCGCCACGACCCACAGCGCCACCCTCACCAAGAAAGGTCTGGACCTCTACGAGTTCGCTTCTTGGGGCAAGAACAGCGTTGGCTTGGACATCAAAGAGAGCGACCTGGCCGAGTTGGAAGGCTACAAAACGACGAATGTCGTCATCACGGACTCCAGCATCTCCATCAATTTTGAAAACGGCAAGTCTTTCTGCAGTGCCATTGACATCAATAAGTACAACGGTTTCCAGATTGCAAGCCTGGATCCCAACGACAACCTGGGCAAATACATCAACGGCACCGCCAGTTTCACTTTCAGTCAGGACCTCTGTGTTCTTTCCATCGCCGGCTCCGTCAAGGAAAACGAGCAGGCCGAAGGCACGGATGTGACGATGATGCTTACCCTCAAAAGAGCAAAATAATTTTTTAAAACCATAACACAATGAAAAAGATTCTTTTATTCGCAGTCGCTCTTGCGCTGCCCCTCCTCTTCTCCTGCAAAAAGGACAATAAAGACGCCGGTTCTGCTAGCATTCCTTCAGGCGCCAGTTTCAACTCCTCCGTCACTTTCGAAAATGAGGATCTGTGGATCACCTTCAATGGTGACAACAACTACGTCGCTGGTAAAAAAACGACCAAAGTGGAATATGCGTTTGAGGTTATGTGGGGAACGTACACCTATGCGAACAATATCTATACGCTGTACTTGGGAACTTCCGAAACTCCCCTAGGCACTATCGAGGATTTGGGCAACGGGAAAGTGCATGTTAATATCACTACAGCGGGTATGGACGATGATGTCAACATCACGGCCACCAGACCTACCGCCGGCAACGACAGCCAGCGTGCCGCCAACCACACTTGGAAACCGGTTTCCCTCACGCTGATTTACGGCGCCCTCACCTTCAACTCCACCAATGGCGTGGACTTGAACGAGTTTGAGTCTTGGGCCGTACAGAACAAGATTCTCGAGAACACCACCTTCAAGAAAAATATGGTTATGCAGAATGTCTTTATTTCTGACTCCAAACTCGGTATCATCTTTGCGAACGGAGACACCTATGTCGCCGAATTCAACAGCAAGGCAGATTTGTCCAACTTCGATCTGACTCAAGTTGACATCAAAAATGCCACCGGTAATTTCAGTATCTTTGAAGGGAAGGCCTCTGTCAGTTTCAGCAATGGCCAGTGCGTCGTTGAAATCAAAGGTAGATACCAAGGCAACTCTGCCACGGCCATCCTTACCCTCACTCTCTAAAAGTATATTAACATAGTGAGAGGCCTGTTCCTTGTGAGCGGGCCTCTTTTTTTTGCTTTTCTCGCAGAAAAATTCTATTTTTGCGTAATTGTACGAATCTAAGTTATATTTCATTAAATCTTATGCCTGAACACAAAATATGAGGAGATTAATCATTTTGAGTTTCACATGGTTGCTCGCCATTACGGCCTATGCGGGCAACAAAGAATATATCTGGCCCAAAGGCCAGATGCCCGACAGGCAAGCGCATCAGATTGCGGCGATGACCAACGTGACCAAAGCCTATGGCTTCAAGGCCGAAGAGTGGAGCGAGCCCTATCTGGAGTGGTACGAAAAGCCGAAAAAAGCCGTCGACAACGACGCCTGCATGATTTTGATTTCCGGAGGCAGTTACAAATCCTGCTGCGACGTCAACCTGATTGACCTTTGGCACAAAGAGTTGACCGCCCAAGGCATTCAGTGCGTCAATTTCGTGTACCGGACGCCCCGTCCCGAAGGCCTTCCCATCTACCAGAGCGCCTGGGAAGACGGGCAACGCGCCGTGCGGATGGTCCGCTCCCAAGCCGCCAAGAGAGGCTTTGACCCCGAAAAAATCGGTGTCATCGGGATGTCCGCAGGCAGCCACCTGGCCGTCCTGCTGGCCACCTCCTCCCAGACTTCGGCTTATACCCGCATCGATGCCCTTGACGACCTCCCCTGCCACATCAACTGGGTGGTGGCCAACGCTCCCGCCTATGTGACCACGGACGGAGAAAAAGGGACCCGGGCCACGCGGGAAGGATACGGGGTCGATGTCGAACTCAGCAAGGTATTCGCATTTGACGAAAAAACCTGTCCGATGAGCCTGCACCACGGCGGAAAAGACCCCTACTCCCCCAACGGCTCCACCCTGATTTACCGCAAACTGCGCACGATGGGCATCCCCGCCGAACTGCACCTCTACCCCGACAAGGGACACGGAGCCTTCGGCCTGGACCGCGCCATCGAGTTTATGAAACAGATGGGTTGGCTCGGTCCCCTGGCCACGGAAGAAGTCCTGAAAGAGCGTTATGCCTCCGATGATGCCCGTGCGCGAGTCGTCAAACAGGACATCTGGCCCGAAGGAAAAACGCCCGACTTCCGAGAAGACCAATGCGTCCCCTATCTGGAATGGCATTTCCCCAAAAAGCAGACCACCCGGGCCATTCAGATCATCTATTCCGGCGGGGCTTATAAAAACAACAGTCCCAACAGTTTCGAGGTCTTGCCCGTACGCCGTTTTCTGAACGAAAAAGGCGTGACCGTCGTCACCCTCAAATATCGCACGCCCCGTCCGGCAGGCCTGGCCAAGCACACTACCGCGTGGCAGGACCTTCAGCGCTGCATCCGTATCGTCCGTTCGCAAGCCGACTCGCTGGGCCTCGATCCGGACAGAATCGGCATTATGGGCTCTTCCGCCGGCGGTCACCTCACCCTGATGGGGGTCACTTCCTCCCGGCACAACTCCTATCTGA
>CAMJRT010000160.1 GCA_946408295.1 uncultured Bacteroidales bacterium | reverse complement strand
GGCGCAGTCGTTGCACGAGTTCACCTTGGATGAATGTAAGGAAATCGCCTTGCACAACAGCAATGAATTGCGCAAGGCTTCGTTGGACCGGAAAGCGGCCCAGGCGATGACCGGTGAAGTGGCGGCCCATTTCTTCCCCACGGCCTCCATCAATGGATTTGCCTTCCACGCCTTCCGTCCGCTGGTATCCATCAATGCACTGAATATTTTCGGCAATAACGATGTGGGCATTGCCATTCAGAGTATTTGGCAGGAGATTGCCACCGAAAATGGCGGAACGGCTTCATTAGACCTCTTGCAGTACGGCCAGCACTACGGCCTTATGGCGATACAGCCCATCTTTGCGGGCGGCCGTATCGTGAATGGATTTTTGTACTCCAAACTCGGAGTGGAAGCTGCGAAACTGCAGGCGGAAATGACCGAACAACAGGTGCTGGAAGAGACCGAGCGCAACTATTTCGGCCTGATAGCCCTGATGGAGAAGGAAAAATACGTCAATGCGATGCAGGAACTGCTCGACAGCCTGGATAAGGTGGCGAATGTCGCTTTCCAGGAGGGGGTCATTGTCAAATCCGATTTCCTGATGCTACAGAACAAGAAGATGGAGTTGAGCAACGGACGGACCAAACTGACGGCGGGTATGCGCCTGATGAAAATGAACTTGTTGAGTACAATGGGTTATAAGTACCGGGTGATGGATTTGGACAACTTCACTTTCGTCAGCCCCGGTTTGGACGGCATTCCCTCGCCGGAAGAAGTCTATGTGGACGAAAATCAGGTGGTCGAGAGTCTGGCGGAGACGCGTTTGCTGGATATTCAGGTCAAAGCCAAGCGCTTTGAAAAGAAACTGACCCTGGGCAGTACCCTCCCGCAAATCGGGCTGGGGGTCAATTATGGGTTCAGCCGCTTTTTCCAGAATACGCCCGGAAGATGGAACGGAATGGTTTTTGTGGCTTTCTCGATTCCGCTGACCGACTGGGCGGCCAACTCCTACAAGATGCAACGCCAGCAGTATGACATCGACAAGGCGGAATACGACAAGGAACATTATCACGAAATGCTGTTGCTGCGCCAACGCAAGTATTACCTGGAACTTACCAGCGCGTGGGATGCCCTCACGCTCGCCCGCAGCCAGCGGGAATATTCCGAGTATCTGTATCATCAGGCAAAGGTCAGTTTTGAGTCGGGTTACAGCACAACGACGGACCTCCTGCAGGCGTACGGAAACCTGACCGAACAAGGGGAAAAAGAAACGGTCGCGCTGGGCGATTACCTGACCGCCCTGCAGGTGTACCGCAGTCAATTATCCAAAGCGGAGTGATCCGATTATACCCGTTGAGAATAAATCTATATAATATGGAAGAAAACAACAACCTCCAAATCGAAGTCAAGCCCGACACCATTCGCGGCAACTACTCCAACCTGGCCGTCATCACCCACTCCGCCAGCGAATTCATCCTGGATTTCGCCTCGATGCTTCCCGGAATGAAGCAGCCCGAAGTCATCAGCCGCCTGATTATGACGCCCGAGCACGCCAAACGCCTCTTTCTGGCGCTGAACGACAATCTCAAGAAGTACGAATCCACGCACGGGCCCATCAATCTGAACGAGATGCGTCCGTTCCCCATCACTCCCGGCGGGACCAAATCATAGGACGGCACCGAACGCTCGCAAATGAGCATCATGCTATTGGACGCTCGCTAATGAAAAAAGGCTGGCACATCATTCTGGGCAGCGCGTCGCCCAGACGAAAGGAATTGCTCGCCGAGTTGGATGTACCCTTCGAGGTGGATGCCCGCACCTCCTTCGAAGAGAACATTCCGGAGGGTCTTGCGTGCGAAGAGATTCCGCGCTATCTGGCGGAAGGCAAGTCGCTGGGGTTCCACAGGCCGCTGGCGCCTGACGAATTGCTGATTACCGCCGACACGCTGGTCTTTCTGGGTACGGAAGCGCTGGGCAAACCCCGCGACCGCGAAGATGCCGTGCGTATGCTGCGCGAACTCTCCGGCAAAGCCCACACCGTCACCACCGGCGTCTGCATCCGCAAAAAAGATGCAATGGAAAGTTTCATCGACAGTTCCCGGGTGCATTTCGCCGAACTG
This sequence comes from uncultured Bacteroidales bacterium, assembly GCA_946408295.1. The sequence goes on along the minus strand of CAMJRT010000160.1, from coordinate 1,833 downwards.
ACCGATGCAGACATCGCCTATTATGTAGACCGCTACAAGCCCTACGACAAAGCCGGTGCCTACGGCATTCAGGAATGGATTGGCGCCGCCGCCATCACCCGCATCGAAGGCTCCTACTACAACGTAATGGGCCTCCCCACCGCCGCACTCTGGACCCACCTAAAAAAGTACCTGCAAACTAGCCTTTAATCAAAAGGCCTTCGCGCACTCGAATTGGTTTATCGCCCAGAATAAAGTCTTTTTAGGGCAATTAATCCTCGAACAAACGGTGCGACAAGTGTTGAAAAGATTGAGAATATTCGTGGGGTATAAAATGCGATTCTGTTAATCATCCCTTGTACGCTTGTATCACAGTTGGGAATGTATATTTGTTTGAGAATAAAATACTTCTGCGATGGGGTTGCATAGGATCCGCACATATTTTTTACACCCACATAAAAGGTGCCCAATGCGACATTTTGCAAAAGAGACTTTTCGTTTTCTCCCGTAAACAAACCTCGTAAGGCCAACACTCGTTCTCCGCATAAAAATCTATTACGTATTGTGTTGATATTTTTATACTCCGCTCCCGTTTCAGAATATGGAAACAAGACATAATGTGTCAACAATACCGGTTGATACTGCATCGTTTGAGCATAAAAAGCCAGCTTATGTGTCCAATCGACATCCTCACAATTGACATCCTCCACGAACCATATATTGTTGTCGACCATCAAAGATCTTTTGAACACATACTTCCAAGGGGCATAGGGGAGCGTATTAGCCAGCATAAACTCTCTACCCGTCATAATCTTTAGGTTTTGGAAATTATGGACCAGTTTAAGGCTGGACCGCCCCTGCGGTTCTCGACTCGAATCAAGCATCAATATATCCAGATTATGTCTTTTCTGGTATTGGTACGCATATAGAAGGGAACCTGGATGAAAGTAATCATCACTATCAATAAAAAGAACATATTCCCCTTCCGCGCTTTTGACACCCGTATTTCTACTACCGCCAGCCTTTTTATTCTTCACATGTTTTATCAACCGTAAACCCTGATACCGTTCAATCCAACCGTTTATCAACTCAACTGAATTATCTGTTGAACAATCATCCACACAAATTACCTCAAAATCACCAATTGGTAATAATTGAGAGTATATCGAGACAAGACATTTTTTCAAATGCTTTGCAGAATTATGGACTGGAATTACGATGGAAAGAAACATAATTGAGTCGTTTTCCTCACCACCCAACTCCCAAGATGGCATCAACCTATCACAAAGAAAGTGTGGAGTTCGTGCTTATCTGACTGGAGGCTCTGGAATGCCCAAACCGAAATAAACAAAACTCCACACAAGTATGCGAAATGGCACAGAAGGCCACTACGTACATACAAGTGATGAGCGTTTGCTTTTTCTCCGGTTTGACGAAATTTTCCAGATTTCCAGTCAGGAGAAAGCATACACTTTCGCAATATGTCTGTACGCCCGAGGGCATACGATGCAAAGTTACATATTTTTTTGAATAAAAAAAGAAAAGGGCAGCAGGATACAGCCGCGTCGAAGGTCCCGCTGAAATGCATAGACCGGCGACATCACAAGGGCAAAAATGCGATGCGCGAGGGCGTTGAGGGAGCGCGGGGATGGGATGATAGAGCGAGAGAGGCGTGGCCGTCCGCGGCCTCGTGAGCGGAAGGGGCCCGCAAGCGAAGCGCGGCGGGAAGGATAGCCCGAAGGGCGTACCTCTCGAACTCATCGCCCGCCCCCGCGTGTGAAGGGCAATCCACGGGAGTATGCCTTACTGGCACGCCAGAGGGGCATAAGTGTGGACTGCCCGGAGTTTAAAGCA
>CAMJRT010000159.1 GCA_946408295.1 uncultured Bacteroidales bacterium | reverse complement strand
ACGCGAACCACTACTTCATCGTGTTCGATACCGGCAGCACGGCTCCGACGATCACCTGGCCCGCCGGGCTCACCTGGGCGGACGGTTCCGCCCCCACGGTCGCGGCATCCAAGCACTACGAGGTTTCCATCATGGACGGCATCGCCGCGTATCTGGAGGTGTAACATGGACGCGCTGTTGAGACGCAGGCAGATGATGCTCGCAGGCGGTAGCCCTACGCCTTCCATCCAGCCGGTTTTCCACAAGTATCTTGTGTTTGACGGAGATGCCTGTATAGAAACCGATATAGTTTTCCCCGCAAACTGCTCGATAAAGGTCTTTTTGGGGAAAGAATCGCTGCATGTAAACCAAGGCATATTCAACGCAGGCGATTCTACCAATGGTTCCATTCGGCTTTTCCTGTCGAACGCGACCACGAAGAACACGAGAAACATCGCGGTTTTCTATGACTCCACAGCTTACCTTCTCGGCAAAGACCTTTCTTTCTCAAGCGACGAGTTCAACTGCTTCATAACACCGAACGGTTATGGGTGGGGGGCGCTATTCTATTCGTACACGAAAGGGAACAATCATCCGAACGCCGCGCTTGCATTCGGCACGAAATCCGGCGGACAAAGATACACCGGTTCGATGAGAGATTTTCTCGTGTATGGGAGCGATGCCGCAGGATGCCAGAACGCCTCGGCGTTCTCCGGATACACGCCGGTAATCACATTGAAGCCGTGTACTTACAACGGAGAGAATGGCCTGTGGTGTGTTGAGACATCGACCTTCTATGGCAACACGGCGGGTGTTGGACAATTATCTGTGATGGATTAAAAATTGAAAATACTATGGCAAACAAAACTGTATATCCCTACGGAACAAATGGTTCCCTGCCTGCAAGCATCGGCATCATTAACGATATGACCACCGGCGGGGCAGACAAGGCTCTCTCCGCAGAACAAGGCAAGATTATCGGCAAGAAGATCGAGGTCTATGACGACATGGTGGACGACCTCTATGGCGTAGAGAGGGAGATTGAGGAAACCGTTGACTTTTCGAGCGCATCGCTTCTCAAGATTTCGATGGATGCCGGTACTTTCTATTACAGGACTACTTCCGTCAATTATCGCGCATACCTCATACCGATCCCCGAAGGCTCGGAAAGGCTTGTGCTGAAAACGAAAGCGTCCACCGCTTGTAATGTGTTCATCGCAAGAACGGAGGTCCCGGTCGGAGATCATACCGGAGCGAAGATGGCATCCGATTATATGGCGACCGGTTGCGAAGGATTCACGCCGAACCAGAACAGCGTTTATCGGATGTATATCTACAACACGGAAGTTGAGATCTCATTGTCAAAATCCGCGAAGTTTATCTACATCCAAAGAAACTACAACGATACAACCGTTGACCAGACGCCGACCAGCCTGGTCTTTTACGGCACCGTCCGCAAAGACGGACGGCTCGACACAATGGGCGGCGGCTCAAACGGGGTGTTCGACGGATTGTCGCTCGTTAGAGGGACGATTGACGAAAACGGGAACATCGTGCCGGACAACACTCACCTCGTTTCAAACCCGATCCCCATCAGCGCCGGATATTTCCTCCGTGCAAACACTCCCGACTATAAGATTGCCCGCGTCGTTCTCTATGACAACAGCGGGAAAATGGTGAACGGGAAGTATTTCACCCCGATAGGTACTTCGGTGAACAAGACATCGCGGTTTTCAAGGACTGTCTGTTTGGAAGGGTATTTCGTCCGTTTCCTCATCGAAAGGATGGACGGAGAGACCGTTACCCCGGAAGACCCCGCCGTCACCCACTTCGCCCTGTTCAACGACCGGCGGCTCCATCGTGTGATCCCGGACAATCCGAAGTTCAACCTTTTCCACGAAAGGTTGAAGGCGATGACGAATGTGGTCTGGAAGGCGCTCGGAAAGGTCGCCGCGCCGACGCTGTACAACACGACCTATTTCGATGCCGGTGCCACACATATCGGGATTCCCTATTCCGAACTGGGCGAGTATAGCAAGTATGTCGGGTTGGATGTCTCCCTGCGGACTTTCTTGACGGCTTTGCTCAATCCTCGTTCGGTGATGTACACGGAGAATGTAAGTTCCGAATCTTCCGCGTCCAAGTATGGCCTCGTATATCACAACTACGAGGGGGCTGCTGGGGCTTATTACGGAACTGTCTGCTCCGGTTTGACCGGCTATGCTCTCGGTCTCAAAGCGCCCATTACCTCCGCCCTGTACGGCAAGGGTAAAATCTCCGGTGAGACCGTGATCGCCAAGGGTGACAGCAACAACAAATACTACAAGAAAGAGAATGACAGTTGGGTAGTCTGCACGGCGGAAGACATCCTTGCGCTCGTTCAGCCGATGGACCTTGTGGTGTCACCCGGCCATGTCAGCATGATTAGTGACATCTATGTTGACGAATACGGAGACAGGAAGTTCATCACCTGGTGCGAGGAAGGCCGTGCGGAGGTGTGCGTCGCCAAATCAATGCCGTTGACGACTGACAACTTTATCAGCAAGTTGGACGGATTTACCGCCGATGAAGCCGGATGGCAACTTTGCCGCTATTCCAACTGGGACAACCTGGTTCCAGTCCCCGGAGACCGCGAGACGATTCCGATGGCCTGGTATGAGTATCCGAAGCATTTGACGATTGACCCCGACATCTGCACCTATGCCGGTGATTATGTCGTATTCCAGATCGGAGATGCGGCGGACACGCTGAACAACAACAAGGCGTTCTTGAATATCCACCGAAACGGCGACAAGTACGACACCCTGCAAATCTTCGCCGAGGATGCAGACGAATCCACAGACACCCCCGTTGCGACCGTTGACATCTCGTCAAACAGCGGGACATTCATCTACAATTCCACTAACATCTTCTCCGACGATGCCGCGGACAAAGACGACTGGATCGTGGTGGATTTGAAGCAACTTCCCACCGCTCTCACGCACGGGAAGTACAAGGCCCGCGTAATCAAGGGCGGCGGAACCGCAGCGAGCGGATTCACTCATTTCCAGATGGTCGATGTGAACTTCACCATTACCGGCACCTCGTTGAGCGATATGGTCTGCAACTATACTTCCGAGGAAGGAACGCCTATCTATATCCGCCGCGAAAGGCGGGATGGCCTCGGTGCTTGGTCCGGCTCGGCGAGTTACCAGAGGGAAATCCCGGAAGGAGAAACGAGTTGCACGAACCCTCGGAACTGGGCAATCAGTTCTACGAACCGCTACATCAAGGTGATAGTAAAGGCGGACTACGGAACTGCGGTCAAAAGGATTGACGCATACGGACAGTTCAATTCATAGACTAAAAACAACGGGGGCCTCCGGGCCCCACAAACGAACAATCCATGGAAAAGAAAATCAAATTCATGAAACGGGCCTTCGCCCTGACGGCGATCGTCTCCGCTGTCGTTTTCATCATCGTCGGCGCCACCGCCCCCGTCGAGGCCGGGATGAGCACCTTCGGCCACTGGCTCAAAACCTTCTTCGGATGGTGCTGGGTGACGGCCATCCTCGAGACCTTCATGTACACCATCGGCCAGGTAGCCTGGCATTGGATGGACGACTACAAACAGCTGTACGGGAGCCGGTGGTTCGTCGAAGGGGTCAAGGCCGACTTCAAGTACATCAGGGAGCAGGTCACCTGGAAGAAAGTCCTCAAGTATGTCCTGATCTATGTCGGCTTCTTCGCCGTGTGCCTCATCATCTTCGGGACGCTCGAATACCTGGTGCCGTGAGACGGATCTGGTCATGGGTGAGACGCGACGGGCTGCTGCACATCGAGAGCTGCGCCCTGGTTGCCGTGGCCTGCGGTCTTCTCCTTCCCTGGTGGCTGGCGGGCGTCATCTCGCTGGCCGCCGGGGCTGGAAAGGAGATATGGGACATCCGGCACGGCGTCGCTTCCTGGCATGACATGATCTGCGACCTCATCG
>CAMJRT010000158.1 GCA_946408295.1 uncultured Bacteroidales bacterium | reverse complement strand
AGCAGGAACATATCCGACCCGCGCAGGATGTCAAGTGATGCCAGTCTTTCTTTCATACAGCGCAAAATTACATATATTCTGCCGGACCGCAAAGCAATATGTCCAGTGTCTTGCGGAATTCACGGAAAAACACTACCTTGCAGGGTTATAATAAAAATCCCTGCGTATGAAACGACTGATTTACCTTTCCCTGGCCGCCTTGATGGTGCTTGCCGTTTCCTGTGGCAAAGACAATAAACCGGGCAACACCGGGGAGCCGGAACTCATTGTGCCGGATGTCATGTCCGACCTCGTCATCGGCGAACAGACTTTCCCCATCAGGACATTCAATGCCCGCCACGCACTTGCCGTTGCCGGATTCAAAGACCTGTATGACGCGATTTTATTCGGCGAGGAGATTGCTTCCGTCCCGAAGGGGTATTATAACCCGGCCTGTGTCCCGCTGGGGGACGGATCTTTACAGGATCTCTATGACCAGATGATCCCCAAAAAGATCAATGCACTTTTTATCATTACAGATAAGGAACTGAATGCGGATGATTATACCTTCTATGATGAACTGCCCGTCGGCATCTTGCCGGAAAGCGCCTTGGACGTGATACGGCCTGCTATTGTACATTCCTCGGAGGATGGTGACGAATACGACTATGTCGAGGCAGCCTTCAAACCCCGTGAGAACCTGTTTTCACCAGCCGTTCCCATTGTGGGAAAACAATGGGTTGAGGTATCCGTGGGTGATGCCTCCGCCGCCTTTCTTGATATCAATCATTTCTTTGAGGGAAAGGTGTACGGTTTTCTCCTTTCCTACGGTCTGACGGCCTACCCTCCCGCAGCTCCTACATATGAAGTTCCCCATAAGTTCCAACCAAAAGAAGGAGATAACTTTCTGGAATTTCGTGCGGGCGAGTCTGACACAGAATTTGCGTACATCAACAGCCAGGGCGTGACGTTCGGGTTCAAGGCGGTTTGTTCTCTGGGGAAAGATGTTCTGGTTCAGCGGGTCAAGACAGATCCCAATGGAAATGAGAGCACGATTGCGTTTATTTTTGTTCCGGTACCCTATCCGGTCGTTCAGTGGCCGTACGAATATGATTTGATGGTCTCCGTGGACGGGAAGGACTACCCGTTGTCCTGTAATCTGTCCACTAACCACGATGAACAGTTCCTCGCCTTGGGGAAGAATGTCCCATTCCTGTTTTTGGACGCCGTCGGAAATCCGGAAGATTTTGAAGGGAAGGATGTCCGCGGTAAGATTGTGGGTGTCAATCGAGGTGGTATCACCTTTATAGAAAAACAGTTGAATGCCAAGAATGCGGGAGCTGTTGCCTTGATTTGTGTAAATAACCAAGAAGGGTTATTGCGCGCCGAAGTAGATAAGGAGTCTATCCCGTTTGGAATTGCGGATCTGAATATAAAGAGTGTCCTCCAGAACGCTTCCGCGATCTCCCTCGTCCCGTTCCACACCCTCGAAGAATAAAAATAAATAAAGTGCGTTCGGGTCTCGTTTCCCGCTCCAATAAAATGACAATCTCCAAAAGAGGTTGTCATTTTTCTTTTGTCGCAGTTTCAAGGCCGTTGGATGCTGTTTTTGTGTTTAACTCCGCGGAATTTAAACACAAATTTACGGCCTGATCTTACTGCGAAATCTCGGCGAAATACAGCCGGATTTCGGTGGTGGTAAAACAAGATGGTAAAACAAGATGGTAAAACAAGATGGTAAAACAAACCGGATGTCTTACGCAGAAATACACGACTTGTCCGCACCTGGCGGCAGATGAAATTCGCTGGGCCGCCCCATCGGGCTCTAAATAGGTTCCGAGGCGTGTTGCCTGGGATTGCGGAGCCAAATCGCCCCGCTGTCCCGCTACACCCTCCCCATACGGGCCTCAAAGGCATGTTGCCTGGCCCAGCGAATGTCGGAACGAATCACCTGTTGCGGTAGTGGACGAATCTGAGAATCCGCGTCGGAATTCCCGGGCAGCGTTTAAGGTTTTTATAAACAGGGCCTAAGCAGTCATTTTCGTTCACTGAATAATCTCATCGGAATTCACGGCCGGGGCCGCGTCGTCGCAGGTGACGGTGCACAATGTCTAGAATCCGGCGGGCGTTCTCCGCGGTGTTGGCGGCGATGACGGGGGAGGGCTCCGTCAGGGAGGGGGCCTTCCCGTCATAACTGCAGACGGTCCCGCCCGCTTCCTGCAGGATCAGGGAAGCCGCGGCATAGTCCCAGGGCAACAGACGGATTTCGAAATACAGTTCCGCCTGCCCGGCGGCCGTCAGGCAGAGCTCCAGCGCGGCGGAACCGATCCGGCGGATGTCGTTGCCCTGCATGTAAAGGTCGTACAGGATGTCCCGGCAGGTGGCGGCGAATTCTTTATGATACGTGCAGAGGGCCGTGAAGATGAGGCCTTCCTTAAAACTGCGGCCGGAGACGTGGATGGGCTTGCCGTTGCAGAAGGCGCCGCGGCCCTTTTCCGCGCAGTACAGTTCGCCCCGCCAGGGACTATACACGACTCCTTTAACCGGTTCGCCTTCATGCACCAGCGCCACGCTGATGCAGCAATTCTCGTTGCTGCGGGCGTAATTCGCCGTACCGTCGATCGGGTCGATAATCCACACGTCGCTGTGCCGGATATCCGCAAGGTCCTCCTCTTCGCAGAGGAATCCGCTCCCGGGGAGGAGTTTGCCGAGCCGCTCCGTCAGGAAATGCTGTACGGCCAGGTCAGATGAGGTGACAAGGTTCTCTACGGAGCCTTTATTGTGAATTTCGAAGCCGCTGCGCACCATCAGGCCCGCCGCTTCCCGCACGATTTCTATAATCTTTTCCATCGGTTCCAAATTTCGGAATTTTTTGGCAAACCGCAAAATGGCCGGAGAGTCCGACTAAATGATCTGACGGCTAATATTCTGCGACAGTCAATCCCGGGAAGGCCTCCGGGTTGGGAACCGTCACCAGGGTCCGGCCGCTTGAGACCGTGACGGCGGAGAGGGTAACGGTGCAGTCTGTCCCGAAGGGGAAAGGCTCTTCACTGCCGGCCTTCCGGCCGAAGGATGAGACGGCCGCAGGACCGCCATATCCCTTGATGCCTTCGCAGGAGGCGTCGTCGATCAGAAGCCCCTCGACGATAACCTTGAAGGGCAGGCGGCAAGGGTAGCCGAAGTCGTGGGAACCGTCATTGGAGCCGCTCAGGATGGCAAGGTTCTTCACGCCTTCGGATGGACGCAGGGTACAGCCGCGGAGGATGATATCCCCCTCCCACGTACTTCCATAGTCGCTCCGCAGCGAGACAAGGGATCTGCAGCGGACCTCGCAGTTCTCGACCAGCAGGGTCCCGAAACCGACCATCCTGACGCCCATATGCCCGAAGGTGCAGTTGCGGAGCGTGACGTTTGTCACGCTTTGATGCGCGTCGAAGCGGGACAGCGAGCAATCTTCCACGGTCAGGTCCTTGCAGAAATTGGATGTAAAAGTTCCCCAGTACATCCTGTCGTCGATGCTGTTGGTCTGCCGGCAATTCTTCCAGAGGATATGCGCGCAACTGGTGGCGTTGAGGTCGTAGGACCCCATTCTGACAGGCAGCCCGGCGGCCCCTTTCTCCCTGATGTAAGTTTTGTGGCCCGTCAAAACGCAGTCGGTGACGGTCACGCCGGTGACGTGTTCGAGGGCGATGAAGCCGCGGTACGGGGCGCCGTGATCAAGTTCCCCTGTAATGAGATGTGTGATTCCTTCCAGCCGTGCTCCGGAACGCTTGACGGTAATGCCGCGCGCGTGGTACGTGTTCTCGGACGCACACTGGTTGGCGATGGTCGTGAAGATGCCGCCCCTGACGGTAATGGGTTTCTCGTCCGTCGGCCAGGCCTTGGCTTTGGTAATCTTCCCGTAGTCGAATACGACGGGCGTTGCGGGATCGACCGTGCCGTCTTCCCTGGCACTCAAGGTGGTCCACTCGAGCA
>CAMJRT010000157.1 GCA_946408295.1 uncultured Bacteroidales bacterium | reverse complement strand
GCCGCCGACAGTTTACGCAAGGGCTATTTCTTGCTCAAAAAGGGACGCGTTTTTTCCGCCCTCTATCATTTTACCCGTTCGTTTTTTGCCAAGCCCGGTTATCTTTGGCAGAAAATCCAGTCTAATTTGATTAAAAGGTAATGAACAGTCTGCCTAAAATCGTGTGTTTTCACCTTTTCAATGACTTTAGCGGTAGCCCTAAAGTTTTGAGAGTAGTGTTGCAGGGACTGTTGGATGATGGCTTCGATATTGATTTGTATTCTTCTTCAACCCCGGGAGTACTCCATAAACTCAATTCATCTGAAGGACGGCTGGAGTTTTACAAGTATAAGTATTCGTATTCCTCCTATAAAATCATCACCTTATTTCGATTTGTCTGGACTCAGATAAGATTGTTCTTCGAAGCCTTAGGTTATTCGAAAAAAGATAATGTCATCTTTTATGTCAATACATTGTTGCCCATAGGGGCTGCAATGGCCGGTAAACTCAAGGGGATTAAGGTCGTCTACCATTATCACGAAAATGCCTATGTCAAAGGGTCTGCCTATCGCCTTTTATCGTGGCTGATGCAAAATATTGCAGCTGAGATAATCTGTGTTTCTCAATACCAAAGAAGTTTCTTGAAGAGGGATTGTCACGTAACAGTCATTCCCAATGCTTTGGGCCTGAACTTACATCGTTCGCTGAAGCCTCATATCGAAAAGGGTTATGAGAAGAAGAACATCTTGATGCTATCGTCTTTGAAAGATTACAAGGGCACTGATAAATTTATTGAGATGGCGGCATCCATGCCTGAATATGTTTTTACCATTGTTGTCAATGACGAGGAGCATCATATTGAGAGATATCTAAAACACTATTCTCTATCCGACAATATAACCGTTTTTCCTCGACAGAATAAAGTGGCAGATTTTTATAATAATGCTTCTCTTGTGGTTAACCTGTCGGACAAGTATCGTTTCGTGGAAACCTTCGGCCTTACCGCGCTGGAAGCGATGACGGCGGCTCTCCCGATTATCGTCCCTACCGTCGGTGGTATTGCAGAAATGGTCGAGGATGGAGTCAATGGATATAAAATCGATGTCCAAGACTTGGATAAAATCGAAAGCAAAATAAGAGAAATATTGTCAGAACGCGATTTGTATTTCCGTTTATCCAATAACGCGTTGGAGCTTTCAAAAAAATTCAGCGCACCATTAATGATTGAAGCCATAAAAGGCATATTGCAATCCTGACCCGCTACTTCTTCCCGCCGCGGTAGATGACGAGTTTCTGGCCGATACGGATATTATTGTTTTTCAGTCCGTTCCAGCGTTTGATCTGGGCGACGGTGCAGCCGTGACGAAGGGCGATTTTTCCCAGTACGTCCCCGCTCTTTACCTTATATATAATACGCTCGCCGTCCATACCGTCCTTGAGCTTTTTCAGGGCGACCGGATTGAACAGCGAGTCCGCTTTCCAAGCGTAGATCTCTTCTTCGTGGTCGATGAACCGATTTACATACGCATACGGAATCCGCAGCACAAAGTCACCGTCTTTACCGGGGATGATATCGTGCCGATACTGGGGATTGAGCGCCCGCAAGGTTTGGCGCGGAATGCCGGCTATTTTCTCGACCTGCCGGAAATGCAGCATCCTGGTGACGCGGATGGTATCGATAGGGCCGAGCTGGGCTTCCGTCACCGGGACAATGCCATGTTCTTTATAATATTGCGTGATATACAGGGCGGCGATGAAGGCCGGAAAGTAGCCCCTCGTTTCGCGCGGCAGCCAGTTGTAAATCTCCCAGAAATCCCGCTTCCCGCTGCGTCGTATGGCCTTCTGCACATTGCCCGCCCCGCAGTTGTAGGAGGAAATGGCCAGCGGCCAGTCCCCGAATACCTCATAGGCATCCCTCAGGTAGCGGGCGGCGGCATCGGCGGATTTATAGACATCCAGCCGCTCGTCCACGAATGAGTCGATTTTCAGCCCGTATTTTTTCCCCGTTGAGTACATAAACTGCCACATACCGCGGGCGCCGGCCCGCGAGGTCGCCGTGGGGTTCAGCGCCGATTCGATGATGGCCATCGCCTTGAGTTCCTCCGGCAGGTTATAGCGGGTGAAGACTTCTTCAAAAATAGGCATGAAGATATTGCAGCGTCCCAACACTTCCCCCATAGAGGTACGTCGGCGGTCCGAATACAGGGCCATAAAATTGCGCACGATGCTGTTGTATGAGAGCGGAATGAAAGAATTCATCTCGTTCAGGCGGCGGACGAATACGGAATCCGGCGTGGTGCTGGGAATCCTTTCATCGATATCTCCTTCTTCCACCATCCAGCGCAAAGGCGTCTGCTGCCACTTGCCGATGCGGATATGCAGGCTGTCGCTGAGGTGTTTGATTTCATCGGCAAAATCGCTGGTATCCGCCTGGTTTTCCGGAAAATCCGCCAGGCCGAGGCTGTCCGCCCGGCCATCTGCAGGAATATTCAGCGTGTCGGACGCAATGGAAAGACTGTCGCTCGAAAAGGATAAAATCAGGGTTATCAGAAAGGTCAGCATATCAGAATCTCAAAGCAAAGGCCAGCCCATAGGCATCCGGGACCATCGGCCGGTAACCGTTTGTGGGCCTGAGCCCCCCCCGGGAATCCAAACTGGCGTAATTCTCATACGAAGAAATGACCGAGGGCTGGATGCGCACGCTGAGGTTGTCATTGACTTCAAAATCGCCCAGATAGGCAAAGACATTGGCATCGATGACCTGCAGCAGATAAAATCCGACCAGGGCCAGCATCGAATAGTCGCGGTAACGGCGGTATTCGTCCCGGTACCATTTGGCGGTCTCCGCCGGGATGGGCGTCGATGCGCTGGTTTCCGGGTCGCTTGCCTGGTTGTAAATCCATCGGTATCGTTCGTAATTGGTTTTATTGGTCACATAGAAATGCACGCTCCCCATCAGGCAAGCCCAATAAATCGGTACTTTCCAGGCTTCTCCGTTGTATATCTGGCCCATCCCCGGGCAGAGCAGGGAGTAGAGGGTGGCGCGTCCCGGAAGGGGTTTCCGGTCCGGATGGTAGCAGATCGTACCGTCCAGAAAGGACGCCCAGTACATCAGGGCCCCTCCGGCGAAAAACCAGGGAAAGGCGTTCTTGCACCACGGGTCGTCGGTTTTCTTGTAGCGCAGGTAGGTCCAAGTGCCGCCGCCTAAGCCGGCGAGCAGGCCGGTATAGAGAACGGGAAGTTTCCAGTATTGTTTGTTGTATATCTGCATACCGCCCACGAACACAAGGGAACCCACCGCCAGCGTACCGATGCGGGTTTCGCGTTTGTGGCCGAGGCCGCCGAAATACTCCGGGAAGGAAAAGAGTTTGTCCGAGGTGTCTTTTTTCTCTTTGACGGTCGTATCGTTGTACTGTTGGGAGAAGGCTTCCCGGCGGTCGAATTGGGCATAACCGGTCAGCGAACCCAGCACAAGCAGGACAGTCACCAGTAACAACGGCCTGACTTTCAAACGAACCCTCCGGCGGGATATGATGGATAACGGATGCAATCGTCAGTCTTTTTCAAACAAATCCACAAAGGCGTCGAGTTGGGCCTGGTTGGAGAAACTGATGGTTACGCGACCGCTTCCGCCCTTTCCGAGTTTGACGTTGACTTTTCCATCGAAATAGCGGCCGATGACCTCGGCGGCCTTGTAGCAATATTCCGGGAGTGTTTCCGCTTCGTCCGGCCGGGTGTTGCGGTTCATCTTGGCGATGCGCTCTTCCAGCGCCCGGACGGACAGTCCTTCGCGGATGCAGAGGTCACAGAGTTGCTCCTGCAGGACAATGTCTTCTACGCCGAGGATGACTTTGGCGTGTCCCACGCTGAGCAGCCCCTCTTTGAGGTCGTGCTGGAGTTTGGGGGAAAGTTTCAGCAGGCGCAGGTAATTGGTGATTGAACTGCGCTTTTTGCCCACGCGCTGGGCCATCTGGTCCTGGGTGAGGTGACATTCGTCGATTAGCCGTTGGTAACTCATCGCGATTTCAATGGGATCCAAATCCTCGCGCTGGATGTTCTCC
>CAMJRT010000156.1 GCA_946408295.1 uncultured Bacteroidales bacterium | reverse complement strand
TGGCAGTAGTAGGTTGTCGTATCGGCGGTAATGGTAGGCTGAGCAGACTTGACTACCAAGTAACAAGATCCGCATCGGCAAACGGTACAGTTTTAGGGTCGAAAGGGATGACTCGGCATTCGCCGGAAAGATTGCTCACGAAGGCGAGAGGTTCATCCGGATGGTTCCCTTTATGTGGAAGCCCGTAATATCCGATGACGTCTTCATCGGCATTGACTTCGCTGCGAAGGGCGGAGAGGACGTTTTGGAACTCTTCCATTCTCACTTTTTTCCGGAATAGAACCAAGTAGCGCCCGTCTAGAAGAAGGTAGAGCAGCGTTCTGTTATCCAATTCGAATTGGATATCCTGTTTCGATTTATGAGAGACGACGATGAAAACGGGCTGATCAGATTGGGATACTCGTCGTAGCAATTCCCCCGGTTCGCGTTTCTTCGCCTCTTCTTTTTCCATAGTTTCCTTCGCCGTTCGGTCATTTCGATACAATCCATAAGCCAGCAATAGAATGGCCAACGGGACGAGTAACCAGACCATTGATCCCAAGTGTGATTTGTCAGAAACGAGAAAAACGACAACGGATAAAAAACCATTCAAGAGGATTGATATCTCGACCCACTCATCCAAATAATTCTGCAACGCTTTTTCCTCTGGCCGGCGGTACACGATTGCTAGATAGACGCCAACCCATCCATACTGAATGATAAAGAAAACGAAAAAGACCAGCACCTTCCAATACAGATTAGTGGCATATCGCAGAAGAAGGCCCTCCATGCCGAACAAACCCGCCACGACGATCGTGACCAGAATCAGATAATCATAAAAGGCCCGTTTTTCCTTTTCCATCCTGAGAGAAGTTAGGGTTGTGTGACAAAGATAGCAACTATTATTGTTTTGCCCAAGGAGGACGATACACAGGGTTGGGAACTTGCTGATTTGTATGTGGCTCGTAGAGAGATAGTTACCAATAGGGCGGTTCCGAACCTAACGTAATAATAGAGGGTTGGGAACTGGTCGTTTTGTAAGCATTTGATTACTATGTCGTTACAAAATGGTTGGTGCCCAACCTCGGGGTGGGGAACAGATAAACAAAAAAGCCAGCCCCCGAAAGGCTGGCTTGCTATGTAGCGGAGGCAGGACTCGAAAACTGTCCGCGGTTCGTTTCGCCTGTCAGAGATTGACCGCCCCGCCGTCTCCCTAAATCCCTGAAAAACAAGGCTCCGCATCGGTTTTTGCTCTCGTCCTTGTCAATCACCCACGCCACGCCACGCCAAAATATGACAATTAACACGCCAAAAATTTGCAAAATTGGCGTGGTTTGACTATCTTTGTGATGCGTTAATAAATACCCGGTACAATGGCAACCCTCTATTACACCCTATCCCGCAAGGCTGACAAGGCTACAGGCCTGCACGAGGTCCTGACCCGTTTCGTGGTTGGTTCCAGGATCAACCAGCGGGCAAAAACGAATATCTTCGCCCCCGCCGACTATTGGAACGATGACGCCCAGGCCGTGGCCGTTCCCCGCTGGCGCCTGATGAACGCGGAGCAACGCGCCCTCGTCGAATCCCTGAACGATATCAACACCCGCCTGCAGGGACTGCGGGGCGTTGTTATGGAGGCTTTTATCCAGGCAGGCGCCGGCAAGCGGGAGATCCCCGCCGGCTGGCTGGCCTCAACGATTGACCGCTACAATTTCCCTGACAAGTACACCGAACAGCCGAAAATGCGATATCTCGCGGAGGCGTTCGACGATTATATCGCCAGCCGCAAGGTATCCACCCAGCGCAAGCGGATGACGGCCACCGTCCAGCGCTCCCTGCTCAGGTACGAGGCGTACACCGGCGCCCGGCTGCAGCTGGACACCCTCACCCCCGACGATATACGCCAATTCGACGCCTACCTGCGCGAAGAGAGCGAGATCGTGGCCGCCCGTCCCGACCTGATGACGGTCTGCCCGGAGTCCCGCCCTATCGTCCCCCGCAGCGATAACACGATTATCGACCGCATCCACATTGTGCGGGCCGTTGTTTCCCTGGCCGTCAGGAACGGCAACACGAACAACGATCCTTTCACGCGGTACAGCATCGGCGGCCCCGTGTACGGAACGCCCTACTATATCACCGTCGAGGAACGGAACGCCCTGTACAATTTCGACCTTTCCAGCCACCCGGCGCTTGCCGTCCAGCGGGATATTTTCGTCTTTCAATGCGTCATCGGCTGCCGCGTCTCCGACCTGCTGAAACTGACCCGCGACAACCTGGTTAAAGGGGGTATCGAGTATATTCCCCGCAAGACCAGCAACGAGCGCGGCGAGACCGTCCGCGTTCCCCTGAACAGCGTAGCCGCCGAAATCGTCGAGCGCTACAAGGACGAGAACCGCGCCGCCCTGCTGCCGTTCATATCCTCGCAGAAATACAACGAGGCGATAAAGGAGGCGTTCACCCTGGCCGGCCTCACTCGCCCCGTGACTATCCTCGACCCGATGACGCGGCAGGAGACGCAGCGCCCCCTGAACGAAATCGCATCCTCGCACCTGGCCCGCCGTACCTTTGTCGGCAACCTGTATAAGCAGGTACGCGACCCGAACCTGATCGCAAAGCTTTCCGGCCACGTTGAGGGCTCCCGGGCTTTCGCCCGCTACCGCAGCATCGACGAGGATATGAGGCAGGACCTTGTGAAACTGCTCGAGGGATAAAGACGAACCAGGAACAATGACACCTTGCAAAACATTTTCGAATATGGACACGAACAACACAACCAGCCGCCAACCCCTGACCGTTGGCCCCTCTACTGAAAATCTACTGCTTGCGCTGAGATCCGTCGAGGACGCGAGAACGCACTATTTCACGGCTTTTGAGGCCGTAGGCGGGGAGAGGTTCGCCGGGGAAATGACCGACAGCGCCGCCGCCTCGTTTGACGCCCTGCGCGACCTGATCGCAGCCGAAATAAGCGCCAACGTACAGGCGTGGGCCGAATCGGGCAACCCGGCAAAAGTCCTGTAATCTATCCTGGAACGCCGCGAAAATGGACGATAGAACAACCCCTGTATTTCTTGCAATCGACGAGGCGCTGAGACACCGCGCCGCGGTCATATTCCAGGCAGAGGCCGCCGGCATCAAGCCGGAGACCGTCGGCCTGCAGCCCCTGACCCTGCAAGAGCTGGACGCCCTGTTTCAGATCCTGGCGCGAGCCGCCGCCCTGTATCGAGCCTATGACGGACCGGCACCGGCTGGCCCGAGGCTCAACACCTGGCGGCAGTTCCTGGCCCGCGCCGCCAGCCTCAGCGGTTGGGCCGTTGTTCAGCACGGCCTCGCCTGCGCCCGGGAGGGCGTTCCTATCGCCGGCAGGGCGCGTTCCGTTCAGGACGGGTTCGAATATGTATGGCAACTTTTTGCCACCTGGCCCGACTACAACCCCCGCACCGTGGACGAGCCGCAGATCGTGGCAAGGCTGTCCGCTGGCATCGGTCAGGCCCTCGTCATCCCGACGGAGAAAAGCCGGGAGGACCTGCAGGGGATTTTCCGCGAGCTGGTGGAGACCGGGTATATCGACGGGGACACCCCCGACGCGGAGGCCGATTTTCTCGCCGTATTCGACGCCGCCGCCGGCAGGCAGGGCCGCATCACCTGGACGAGGCGGGGAAAGAACAAGGACCTGAACAAGCGCTCTATCTGCGACTTTCTGCTGCTATTCGGCATCACGGACCCCGACACTATCCGGGCATATTCTCGCGCCGTGTTCGGCGTGGAAATCGACGCCTCGACAATTTCCCGGGCGCGGTCCGACGGCTCCGCGGAGAGGTTCGCCCTAAAGACAATCATTGACCCCTGACAGCCCGAAAGGACAAGCATAGAGCAAATTAATACGCCACACACGCACACCGATAGAGCAACGCCCGCCGTTGCTCTATTTGCGTTATTTCACGCCTCGCCACAAATGACAATCTTTGTCCTGGCGAATCGGGCCGGGCTTGCGGCCAGCGCCGACCGCCGCACCGTCGAACGGGAGGCGCCGCCGCAAGGGCGCCGACCGGGGACGGATCA
>CAMJRT010000155.1 GCA_946408295.1 uncultured Bacteroidales bacterium | reverse complement strand
GGCTTCGCTTCCCGGGCGTGTCAAAGCCGTGGCCGTTGTCGATGAGAATCTTCATTTCTTCCGGCTTTTCTTCTCGGGCTTCTTGGTGAATTGGCCCTTCGCGTTCCGGCCCTGCTTCGCGGGCTTCAAGATATCGTCGAAGGTGAGGTCATCGGTGGTGATGCCCAACTTGTTGCCGAACCATCTCCCAACGTACACGAACACGGCCTTGAGGAATTCCAGGAGCGAGAACTCAATGTCCTTCGTGCAAAGGTAGTTCCCGATGATTGAACCAATCTCGTTAACGTACACCAAGCCGAGGGTCGCCCATTGAATCCACTCCTTTTGGAAAGCAACGGTCATGGAGGACGCGATGATGAGCCAACAAGAGAACTCGAACACCTTTCCCACCGTTCCACGGAGGGACTTGGAGAAAGTAACCCGGTCATCGGGTCGTTTGTACTTTTTGTAGCGGTGTCTTGCGGCCTTGATGCCGAAATGCAAATCCAGCATCACCAAGACCAACGCGGGCAAGGCGAATGGAATCATAGTAAGCACGGTTTTTTGCAAAACGGCCACGGTCACGGCGGCTACACCACCCTCTACAACTGTGCTGGCCGTAGTCTCAATGTCTGGCATCGTTTTCATAACTATTCAAAAATGAACAATAAATATTGTGGACGACTGCGAGGGAAAGAATCAGATATGTTTTCTTAACCCATTTAACACCATCTTGTCTGCTCATAATATCAAGAACTAAAACCTTACCTCATAGATGTTTGTATCATAGGTCGCTATAAGAAGGGCATTGTTGTAAAAATCCACATCCTCAAGTTCCAGATTTGTAAAATTGGTTATATCCAACTCTGACAATCTCCGATGTGTTGCCGTATCGTAAACATCAACTCCTCTTTTTTGTCCATTCCCATTCATCCCATAACAGAACCATATCTTTCCATACTTAACCGACCAGCCTTGTGCCGTAACATCAGTCGTTGAGTAGATTTTATCCGTAGCGAAACTATCAACGACATCATTGGATGTAAGAGTTACATCGCCCTCCGATACTGCGACCTTGCGATATTTCGTGAAGATTCTCGGACATGTCTCACCCTCTCGATTCGACCCCCACATATACCCATCATCACCTATAAGCATTTGGCCCGCCGAATATGTTATCGTTTGAACAATCGTCGGCGTATAATCAGCCGCGATGCTCACAACATAACACTTTCCGCTTGTACCGGAAACATACAAGTAAGGATATACTTGCCCGCTTTCAATCGTTGGCGCAAACTGAAGCGCGTTAGAGTGTCCTGTTGACAATGTAAAACTTTTAACTTGCGTAAGTGTCCCATTTGTCCCAATCGTATATAGGTAATGAGTGGAACCGTTGCTGAACGAGGCTAACAAATTTCCGTATATGCCCATTCCTTGTTGATATGCGGGGCGACTTCCTGTCCAAGTTTTGATACCGAACTTTTGTGTCGTTACGATAGCAAGCCTTTGGCCTGTGTATGTAAATTCGGTATAACTCGAATCAATATTCGGATAGATAGAATCTTCCGTTATCCTTGGAGCGAGGTCGTTTGAATTGCTTTGAAATAATATCTGTTTCATACTAATCGTTTCCTGCCGTTAATGTGTTGTTTTCCGTTCCGTTATAGAAACATTCTCCCGATATAGTATTCTTTATACATGGAACATTGTTCACCACTCCGGGGACATAGTTTGCTATTATGGTTCCGTTTTTCGTTACAGTAGCACCGTAGAACTTTCCGTTCGCATTATTCTGATTACCCTCAAATTCTCCACCATGAGGACCTTTACCGGTAACGAACGCGGATAAGAATCCGGTCATATAACAAATCTTACTTCCCAAAGTAAATAACTGCGTGTTATTAACATCATCATATACAGTGACGGAAGCATCCGCACTTGACGTTGTAGATGAAAGAATGAACTTCCATCTATATCGCGTAGAATCGCTTGCGGTTACACCAGTAGAGCCGAAATCGCCATTACCCAAAAGATAGCCAACTTTCCCGTCATTTCTTCTGTACCCCGCGAATCTTGCATATTCGCTTATTGTTCCAGCGACACTCGGCCACGAATGCCTACCTCCAAAAAGATATCCGTTTGCATTGGTTATCGTTCCTCTAAATTCAACCGTTGCACCACACAAATCCTCAAAATCGTCAAGTTTAATCCACGCATGACCCGTATTTTGAATCCAATCCATTTGCGCCCATCCGTCGGGACTATATGTAACGGTTACGGTCTTTTCGGCCATGACATTATTATTAGAAGATGAAGTGCAACGAATAGTAACGGGTGAAAAAGAAGCGCCTTCGCGGATTGTCAACACACCAATATTTGATATACTCGCATAATCACCGCCAGAGACAATGCTCCAAGTAACGCTCTTTTGTGTTGTCCAAGCCGGTTCAAAAACGGCTTGATATACTCCTGTTGTTCCGACAATAGAAGACAAGCCAGAAATAGATAATCCTACAATTGGAATCGGCCCATTTAGCGTAACCGTTCCGAGGTTTTGCGATGAAAAATCCACACCGGGGACTAAAAATGCTCTACCCATTTCTATAAGTATATAAATGATAATGAATTTCCAATAGAATGGATGCCCGTAGAATCAATCTTAACACCGATTTTTAAGTTCCCATCTACGAAGAACAAACCATCCTCCTCGACCTCTATCCATGTTTCGCTTATTGCTGTGTTGAGAATCTTTCCTTGCTCTGCGGCGAGGGCTTTATCAGCGCCACCCGTAACACAATCGTTGATTATTCCAACGGAGGAAGGGAGACTTCCCCCGGTTCCAAAAGGATATACTGTTTGATTTGCCATGTTTATTTTTATTAAAGTTCATTCCCCGCCACAAAGTCCGTCCCAGTCGCGGACGGATAGAACACATCGTTGTAGGTATCGTACATTCCGGCGACATTGTTAACCTTTGCTGGGACATAGTTGCGTGATGCCCCGAAACCACAATAATATATTCTTCCAGTTAAAGAAGGGTTGCCGGAACCATTTATCGTTCCAACATACAAAGTACCAGCGGTCTGGAACGATGATGAAACTCCGGTTTTTTGTGCCGAACCTATGCTTTCGTTGTTCTTATATACACTTACCGTTGCTTCACTCTTGACAATAGTAAGTTCGGAGTTTGTCTGTGATGTCGAACCACCATCATACGGAAATGTTGTGGTATCATTAGTTCCGAACCTCCAATACACTCTCGCATTTGCGTAGTTTTGGTTTCCGAATCCGACTGCACAACAACTCGAACTGGAGCGATACCCCCACAACTCGTGGAACTCCGCCCCCGAAGTTGGCATACATTTGCATACGGAGGGCATAGAATAAGTTCCATATATACCAGTATCGAAATATTGTTCACCACTGCACGAAATGTAATCAAGTGCGGTATATGCGCTTTGGTTAAATGTGCCATAGGTAAAAGAACCGGAACCAGCATTTGTGAACATAGTCCCGCTTACATCATCATACAATCCAACTGACGGAGAATTGACTGCCGTGAAGTTACGAACAAGGACATCGTTCTTGTAAATCTTGCATGCGCATATATCGGCGGGGAAATTCATCGAACCGTGTGTCCCACCAGTATTGATCCCGAAAAGATGTATGTTGAGATTGTTATTGAAAGTCTGCACGGATGCCGTAGCCTTCACAACATCGTCAACCTTGAAAACACCTTCGGAATATTCATATTTGTGATAATGCGAATAAACCTCGGTAATTGCATTGTCCACATACGCGGTATTGCTCGTACCAAATCTTATCCTTGCCCTATCTACATCCGCTCCAGATATTGCAGATATGACGAACTCGTCAGCATTAGCCGATGTCCGAGAACCAAATAAGCCCTCCGAATAAGGCAACCAATTCCTCGCCCACACGATGACCTTAACGGTATTGTCGGCAGTTATGCCCGTGTCAATATACGAACCATCTGCTCCACCGCGCAAATACGAGACTGTTGTCGCTGGAGGAGGCGGAGTTGGTCCGCTCCCGCTTTGGAAAACGAGATTGT
>CAMJRT010000154.1 GCA_946408295.1 uncultured Bacteroidales bacterium | reverse complement strand
TTGGAAAAAACCCATCCCGGCTTCACCCGTCGGACTTATTTCTTTTCAGCTTTGGACTCTTCTTTCTTGGCTTCTTCTTTCTTGGGCGCGGCGCCGGCCTGAGGACCCTGGATGGCGCTCTTGTTGAAGGTGATGCAGACGTCTTTGTCCACCTCGACGATGACCGTATTCTCTTTCACTTCACGAACGACACCGTTGATGCCGCCGATGGTGACAATCTTGTCTCCTTTGCGAAGGGCATCCAGGAATTTCTGGAGTTCCTTGCGTTGCTTGTTCTGGGGACGAATCATAAAGAAATACATCACGAGGAAGATGAGGCCGATCATAATCCACATCGAAAGGCTGCTTCCCCCCTGCGGGGCGGCTTGCAAGAAGAAAAATAAAGTGTTCATATACATAAAGTTTGAAATTATTGCTTGGTAATTTCACCGCTCGCCTGCATCTGGCGAATCAGTTTGTCCAACAGACCGTTGACGAAGACATTGCTCTTGACCGAACCGTAATATTTGGCGATTTCGACATATTCGTTCATCGTCACGCGGAGCGGGATGCTGGGGAAATGGACACACTCACACAATGCACAGACAATCAGACAGATGTCCGTAAGAACCATACGATCTTTTTCCCAGCCTTCCGCCCATTTCGCCACCCGGTCGGAATAATCGGTATAACTGCAAAAGGCATACTCCAGCAGTTTGGCGGCAAAAACGCTGTCATCCTCCACCGGACCGGCCGAACTTCGTTTCATCAACTCGCTCTGGTAAAGCGGAGGCAGCGCCCACTCCTTGCCGGAAGCGATGTCGGAAAAACTCCGGCAGCACCAGGTCAGCGCGTAGGCCAGGTCATCGTTCCACCAGATGTTCATATCCTCCAGCAGATCGTCCAATTCTGTCAGTTCCGTGAACTCTTCTTCGAAGATATGGGTAAACAAGGCGCAGTCTTCTTTCAACGAGCGCTTGGGAGAAGCCATATAAGTCTTGTACCACTCTTTCGTAACGACGCTGTTGAGCACCTTTTTCAAAACAAGGTCATATTGTTGCCAAGAGAATTTCTTTTTGTTGAACCCTTTCACGAAATCCTCATTTCCCGACAAATAGCGGGCGAGGAGATTGTCCGCGAATTTGGTGTTGGGATGAAGGTCTTCCTCCGTGGGATGGGCTTTTTGACGGGCGGATTGAAGTCGCTGCGCGGCCAAAGCCGTCAAAGGTTCGACAATGCCCAACATAAACAAATACAGGTCCCGGGTGGCCTCCACGGACTGCTTAAAAGCGGCTTGCGCATCAGCCAGAGACGCTGCAGAGGTGGATTCCCAAGTCTGAACAGCCGCATACAATGACTTGAAAACCTTGATCCTCAATATTCTTCTATTCAACATATTCAAAGAAAATTTACGCAAAGATACGTATTTTAATCAAAATAATTTTATATTTGCAACAGATTTATATGATAATATCTTTTTAGAGATGCACAACGATGATTACCAGGATGGTTCAAACAACTTTGAACGTTCCGCCGAAGATGTCTTTTCGAAGCCTGTAAGGGCCGGGAAACGTACGTACTTCTTCGATGTCAAGGCAACGCGGGGTGGAGATTTTTACCTGACCATTACCGAGAGTAAGCGTAAGGTGGAAAGAGATTGGAGCTTTACCTATGACAAGCACAAGATTTTCCTCTATAAGGAAGATTTTGAGAAGTTCAGCGAAGGATTGGCCGACGTGATCGACTACATCCGCCGCAACGGTACGAAACCGGATTACAACGGGCCGGAGAATGAAGGAGGTAAGAGTGGCAGTGGCGAGAGAAATTTTTCCGGAGTTGATTTCGAAGAACTTTAACCCAGAATTCTTTTTTACGAAGGCGAGACAGCCCGTTTGTTTCGCCGGTTAGTTTGTATATTTATTTGTGGTGAACTTGTTTAAACGATAGTATTATGGCTATACTGAAAAAAATCATCCTTTGGATTTGCATCATCGGCGTACTGATTGGCGCCGGAGCGTTCTTCTTTCACTTTTATTTTGTCTTCGGTGAAGGGACCAAGGCCGGCGAACTCAACTTTGTCGTCCGCAAGGGCGTCATTTTCAAAACCTATGAAGGAAGGCTCATCCAGACCGGCCTCACTTCGAAGGGGGCGGTGACCAGCCCGGGCTCCGGCCTGCAGTCCAACGAATTCAACTTCTCCATCGACAACAAAGAAGTCGCCGAACTGCTGATGCGCAAGAGCGGCTGCTTTGTCCAGCTCCACTACCGCGAATTCCGCGGTAAACTCCCCTGGCGCGGCCACAACAAATTCGTCGTGGACAAGATAGAATACATCAAAGACATTTACCAGGACGACAATGTCATTGACGGTTCTTCCACCGTCCCCGCCGCCACAGAAGAATCCGCTCGCCCGGCCACCCCGGAAGAGACCGCTCCGACCGATAATTCCACCCCCGCCAACAGCGAAGAAACCATTTCCTTATAAAATATGAAACGCCTGACTCTCCTTTTTGCGGCTACGCTTACCCTTTGCCTGGCCGCCTGCAAGAAAGATGCTCCGGTCGGTCCTTCAAGCCAGGACACCCCTGTGCCCCCGGGAACAGACTGGAAGAGTTTTGTCGAGCATTATTTCGATGAGAATATGGCCTATTTCGGTCCCACCGAAGAGGCGGTCAACTACTCCGGTGCGTACTACACGGGCGATTACACCAGTCCGTTCAAGACCTATTTGAATAAGAGCGACGAGGACATCCAAGTCAAACTGGATCAACTTTGGAACCACTATTTCAAAGGAAACAACAATAGCAAAATCTATTTCGAGAATGGAAGCGAAGCATATATTCTCAATACAGCAGACAATGATGTCCGCTCGCCGGGAATGGCTTATGGAATGATGATTGCCGTACAAACCGGCCACAGAGAAGAGTTTGACAAGTTGTGGAAATTCGCGAAAAATCATATGTGGCAAAAAAGCGGCCAAAGGGATGGCTATTTTGCTTGGCAATGCTCAACAGATGGTACTGTAAAAAGTAACGAATGCGCCCCGGATGCCGAAATGTATTTTATGGCGTCGTTGCTCTTTGCCTCCAAGCGATGGGAGGACAACTCATATTGGACGGATGCCCAGTATATTTTGGACAAGATGTGGAGCAACGGAACCTGGAAACTGTTCAACTCCACGCAGAAAGTCATCGCCTTCCAGCCCCAGATCGGCTACGATTACACCGAACCTGCTTACGACCTTCCCGCTTTCATAGAGTTGTTCTCCCGCTGGTCGGAAAAGCAAAAGGAAAATTGGGCCAGCACGATACTCCCCACCCGGAATCACTTGTACAACTCCTCGAATTCGATCTCGGGCCTGTTCACCGAGATCAGCAATTTCGACGGGACACCCCGCTCAGTGATGTTCAATGTGAACGCCACCAAATATATGTATGAAGCGATGCGTTGCGCGATGAACTTCGGGATGGACTGCTACCTGTTCGGAGCCGATGCCCAGCGCCAAAAAACAATGGCCAAAAGGCTCATCGGATTCTTTGAAGGGGATAATTATCAGCACGCGCGCTTCAATTGGGACGGCTCCAATCCTTCAGAACAGTACACCTTGGGCGAAAAGGGCGCCAACGCCGTAGCCTGCTACGCCTTGATGGGCGAGCCCGATCAAGAAGAAATCATCAAGAAGAACCTGCAGAAGGCGTGGGATGCCGAGCTTATGACCGGCCCCTACCGCTACTACGACGGGCTCGTCCACTACCTCTCGATGCTTCACCTCTGCGGCAGTTTCAAGATTTGGAAACTCAGCCACGCCGAAGCCAGCGCCCGCTGGCCCGAAATCGATCAATTGAACTGATTTTGCCGCTCTGCCCTGGTCTGGTCTGCTCTGCTCTATTCTACTCTGCTTCTGCTCTATTCTGCTCTACTCCACCCGATACGCTAACCGGGGTCGCGAGTTCGGTCTCTTCGCAAACAAGACGCCATCATGCGTCGCAAAAACAAAAAAGACAACCTTGCGGCTGTCTTTTCGTTTTGAGCGGAAAACGAGACTCGAACTCGCGACCCCGACCTTGGCAAGGTCGTG
>CAMJRT010000153.1 GCA_946408295.1 uncultured Bacteroidales bacterium | reverse complement strand
AATGGTTCATTGAGAATCAGTTGGGTTCCGATGACTTTCACAAAGAACTCAGTTACGAAGAGAGCGCCCGTATGATTGTCCGTCACGTGGCGGACGGAGAGGTCATCGCCGAGAAATACGGCTTGCCCGCCGTGGTCAAACGCTTCATCCGTTCCCATCACGGTACCTCCTGTACGCAGTATTTCTATGGGAAATTCGTCGAAGAAGGCGGCGATCCGGAGCGGAAGGAATATTTCTGCTATCCCGGTCCCAAGCCCGTTTCTGCGGAGGAGGCTGTCGTGATGATTTGCGACTCCGTCGAGGCGGCTTCGCGTACCCTCAAAGTGTACTCGGACGCAAGCATTGCCGAGTTGGTGGACAGCATCGTAGACGGGAAAATGCGGGAGGGACAGTTCTCCGAGACAGAGTTGTCCCTGAGCCAGCTTGAAACCGCCAAAAATGAGATTGGCCATTATTTGCACCAGATACACCACGCACGCATCGTATATCCGAATTTAAACAATATTAATAAATAGTATGAAAATCACAGAAAAAAAGGTTGATGCACTCAACTACAAACTCGCACTTGAAATAGTCAAGGAAGACTATGCGGAGAAAAAAAGAAAAATGCTCGCCAAGATTCGTCGCGAAGCGGAACTGAAAGGATTTCGCCGGGGAATGGCTCCCGCCAGCCTGATCGAACGCCTCTATGGCGAGCGCGTCCTTGCCGATTGTATCAATGAATGTATTTCCGAGACGCTCACGAATTACATCAAAGAACACAATCTCAAACTCATCGGTGAACCTCTTCCCGAGGAGGGGCAGAGCGTCGATTGGAACGCGGACCCCGTCGCCATTACCTTCGAGTATGCCCTGCGTCCGGAGGTGAAATTGGACTTGTCCGGGAAAGACGAACTTCCTTATTATAACATTACGGTGACCGAGGCTGCCAAAAAGAGCCTCAAAGAGACGACGCTGAAGCAGTACGGCGAACTGACCGACGGCAAAAAGGCTGCGGAAGAGGATTTCATCATCGTGGACTTCGTCAATGGGGAGACCCGGGTGGAAGGCGCTTATGTCGCGCTGCGCAATGTGTCCGCCGAATGCAAGGGCGCTTTTGTGGGCGTTCAGGCGGGAGACAGCATGGATGTCAATGTCAATGAGGCTTTCACCAATGAGACGGACCGTGCCTCGATGCTCAAATGTACCAAGGAAGAGTTGGCCAAGATGGACCCGGTGTGGCATATGACGGTCAAGACCGTGAAGACCTTCGCTCCGGCCAAGATGAACCAGGATACCTACGACAAAGTGTTCGGAAAGGATGTCGTGCACAGCGCCGAAGAATTTGACGCCAAGATGGAAGAGCGCCTGAACGCCGAATACCGCAGCGAAGCCGACTTCCGTTTCGACCGCGACGCCCAGGCTTATCTGCTGAAAAAAGCGGATGTCACTTTGCCGGAAGCCTTTCTCAAACGCTGGATTCTGGTCAATAACGAGGGTAAATTTACGGCCGAGGACATTGAGAAGGAATGGCCCGGATTCGTGGAGGACTTCAAATGGCAGATTGTCCGCGACAACCTGATGGAGAGATTCAACCTGACCGTGACCGAAGCCGACCTGCTGGAGTCCGCCAAAGGTTTTGCCGCTTACCAGTATGCGATGTACGGCTTGAGCAATGTGCCCGACGAGCAGATCGAGTCTTTTGCCAAGAGCCTGCTGTCCCAGGAGCGTGAAAGCCGCCGCATCGAGGAGCAGGTGACCACACGCAAGGCCATCGATGCCGTCAAGGGGGTGGTTTCCATCAAGGCCAAGAAGATTACCCGCGAGAAATTCGCAGAACTCAAATAATAATGAACGATTTCGATCTCTTTGCCCGCAGCACGAAAGGCATTTCGTCCCTGACGATGCACGGTTACCGCAGTGCCGTCGATGCGTACATCAACCCCTCGATTATTGAGGAACGCAAACTCAATGTCGCGGTGATGGATGTGTTCAGCCGCCTGATGATGGACCGTATCATCTTTCTGGGTTTGCCCATCGACAATGATGTCGCCAATATCGTCCAGGCCCAGTTGCTGTATCTGGCTTCTACGGATGCCAAGGCCGATATATCCCTGTATCTCAATACTCCGGGCGGTGTGGTTTCCGCCGGTCTGGGCATCTATGACACGATGCAGTTGATTGAGCCGGATGTCGCCACGATTTGTACCGGGTTGGCCGCCTCGATGGGGTCTGTCCTGCTTTGTGCCGGTGCCGAAGGAAAACGGGCCGCCCTGCCCCATTCCCGGGTGATGATTCATCAACCCCTGGGCGGTGTCAGCGGCCAGGCTTCCGACATCCTTATTGAGGCGAAGGAGATTGAAAAATGCCGTCAGGAACTGGTGCAGATTCTGGCCGACCATTCCCATCAGCCGTATGAAAAGGTGTTTGCCGATGCGGACCGCAATTTCTGGATGACGGCCCGGGAAGCCCAGGATTACGGGATGATTGACAAAATTTTGGGTAAAAAGAAATAGAAAGTGGCAGGTAAGAAAAATCATCATTGTTTCTGTTGCGGACGCGACGAGTCGCAGGTCCAATTCCTTCTGCAGGTGAAGGAAGGTTTTATCTGCGATACCTGTGTGACCAGCCTGTATTCCTACTTGCAGGATGCGGGGGTAGTCAGCCCCGCAGCCAAGTCCCGGTCGAAGCCGGTCAAAACGGCCCGCGAGTCCCGTCAGAAACTGACGCCCCAAAAGATTCACGCTTATCTCGACCAGTATGTCATCGGTCAGGACCGGGCGAAAAAAGTGCTTTCCGTAGCGGTGTACAACCACTATAAGCGGCTGGAAAACAATCTGGATTCCACGGATGCCCAGGTGGAACTCGAAAAATCCAACATCCTGCTGGCCGGCCCGACCGGTACAGGAAAGACTTTGCTGGCCCGCAGCATCGCCCGTCTGCTGGATGTCCCGTTTACCATCGTGGATGCGACCGTGCTGACCGAAGCCGGTTATGTGGGAGAGGACGTGGAGAGCATTCTTTCGCGTTTGCTGGAACAGGCCGATTATGATGTGGCCCGCACCGAACGGGGTATTGTGTTCATCGATGAGATTGACAAGGTCGCGCGCAAGAGCGACAACCCCTCCATCACCCGGGATGTGTCGGGCGAGGGCGTGCAGCAGGCGATGCTTAAACTGCTGGAAGGCAATGTGGTGAATGTTCCGCCCAAAGGGGGACGCAAGCATCCCGAACAGGATTTCGTGCATATCAATACGGAAAATATCCTGTTTATCTGCGGAGGTGCTTTTGAGGGCATCGAGCGCCGGATTGCCCAGCGTCTCAATACGCAGGTCATTGGCTTTGATTCGGCGGCCCGGCAGCAGGTGGACAAGGATAATCTTTTGCAATATGTGTCCCAGGAGGATTTCCGGGCCTATGGCCTGATTCCCGAAATCATCGGACGCCTGCCCGTGATTACCTATTTGGATTCCTTGGACGAAAGTGCTTTGAAGCGGATTCTGGTGGAACCCAAGAATGCCTTGATCAAGCAGTACGAAAAGATGTTCGAGATGGACGGCAAGCAACTCGTTGTCGAGCCGGAAGTGCTGGATTTCATCGTGAAGACGGCCGTGGAGAAGAAAGTCGGTGCGCGCGGACTCAGGAGCATTTGTGAGAAGATTTTCACCGAGGCGATGTACGAGGCGCCTTCTTCCGACCGGACTGTTTACACCGTGACGCTGGATTTTGCCCGCAAGACCCTATGAAACGGGGCAGGCAGTTTTCCCACGAGCGGCTGAAAGCGGGCTCCGCCTTCGGATGGTACCTGCTTTGGGCGCTGGCTTCTGCCTCGCTGCTGTCCATTCCCTATCTGGTGCCCGGCACCGGCCCGGTGATGCTGGTGGCCTTTTTGCCTTTGCTGTATCTTGAACGCAGGATGACGCAGGAAGGGCGTCCGCTTTTTTTCCTGTATGCGTGGCTGAGTTTTTCCGTGTGGAACTTTATCACCACTTTCTGGGTGTGCAACGCCACGATGGGCGGCGGCATCTTTACCGGCTTTGCCAATGCCTTCAAGATGGCGTTGATTTTCCAACTTTTTCACTGGAGCAAAAAGCGCCTGCACGGGGTG
>CAMJRT010000152.1 GCA_946408295.1 uncultured Bacteroidales bacterium | reverse complement strand
GATGATTATCCGCAGCCACAAGGATGTGGACTTGGTGTCGGACATCAACACCAAGAAAATCTTCTCCATCAGCCGTATGGTATCCGGTCTGATGAATATGCCCGTGCAGGCCAACAAGGCCATCGTGGGCCGCAACGCGTTTGCGCACTCCTCCGGCATTCACCAGGACGGGGTGCTCAAGAACGCGCAGACCTACGAGATCATCGACCCCAAGGACGTGGGCATCGACGACAACAGTATCGTGCTGACGGCCCGCAGCGGCCACGCGGCCCTGAAGTATCGGCTCGAGGTGTTGGGCGTCAAGCCCGATGATGCGAAACTGGACGAGATTTACCAGCAGTTCCTCAAACTGGCCGACAAGAAGAAGCAGGTGACCGACGACGACATCCTCGTTCTCGCCGGCGCGGAACGCAGCGGAAACGCCCACGTCAAACTCGATTACCTTCAGGTCACCAGCGGCAAGGGCATCCGTCCTACCGCCTGCATCGGCCTGGACATCGCGGGTGAGAAGTTTGAAGCCGCCGCACAGGGCAACGGTCCTGTCGACGCGGCTGTCAATGCCCTCAAATCCATCATCAAACGCAAGATGACCATCAAGGAATTCACCATCCAGAACATCACCAAGGGTTCGGATGACACGGCCAAGATTCACTTGCAGGTGGAGCACGCGGGCAAAATCTATTACGGTTTCGGCGCCAACACGGATATCGTGACGGGCGCGGTGGAAGCCTACATAGACTGCATCAACAAATTCAACTAGGAGGCGGAAGGCCGACTGTAAAGAAACATTTGAATGAACACGTTATTCGACAAAATCTGGGACGCACACGTGGTGTCGCTCATCGAGGACGGGCCTACCCAGTTGTATATCGACAGGCTCTACTGCCACGAAGTCACGTCTCCGCAGGCATTTGACGGCCTGAGGGCCCGGGGTATCAAACCCCTTCGTCCCGAGAAGATTTTCTGTATGCCGGACCACAATACGCCCACCCACGACCAGGACAAGGAAATCGAAGATCCCGTCTCCAAGTCCCAGGTGGACGCGCTCAAACGCAATGCCGCCGAGTTCGGGCTCACGCATTACGGGATGATGGACAAAAACAACGGCATTATCCATGTCGTGGGTCCCGAGAAAGGACTTTCGCTGCCCGGTATGACCATCGTCTGCGGTGATTCCCACACCTCCACCCACGGAGCGATGGGCGCCGTCGCGTTCGGTATCGGTACGAGCGAGGTGGAAATGGTGCTGGCCAGCCAGTGCATTCTCCAGCAGAAGCCCAAATCGATGAGCATCCGCGTGGAAGGGGAGTTGGGCAAAGGCGTGACTGCCAAAGACCTGGCCCTCTATCTGATGAGCAAACTCACCACCAGCGGCGCGACGGGTTATTTTGTCGAGTATCGCGGCAGCGCGGTCCGCAGCCTTTCGATGGAAGGCCGTCTGACCCTGTGCAACCTCTCGATCGAGATGGGCGCGCGCGGCGGTTTCATCGCCCCCGACGAGACGACTTTCGCTTACCTGAAAGGCCGCGAATACGCGCCGAAGGGAGAAGCCTGGGACAAGGCGGTTGCCTATTGGAAGACCCTGCAGAGCGGTGCGGATGCCGTTTTCGACAAGGAGTTGGTCTTTGACGCGGCCGATGTCAAGCCGATGATTACCTACGGGACTAACCCCGGTATGGGTATGGCCATCGACGCCAATATTCCCGCTCTTGACAGCATTCCGGCGGAGCAACGCCCCGGTTTCCAGAAAGCGATGAACTATATGGGCTTCGAAGCCGGTCAGAAATTGCTGGGCCACCCGGTGGATTATGTCTTCCTGGGCGCCTGCACCAACGGCCGTATCGAGGACTTCCGCGCCTTCGCTTCTATCGTGAAAGGCCGCAAGAAAGCCGCGAACATTACCGCCTGGCTCGTGCCCGGCTCCTGGATGGTCAAGCAGCAAATTGAGGAGGAAGGATTGGACAAAGTGCTGGAAGAGGCGGGGTTTGCCGTCCGCCAGCCCGGTTGTTCTGCCTGTCTGGCGATGAACGACGACAAGATTCCTGCCGGGAAATATGCCGTCTCCACCAGCAACCGCAACTTCGAAGGCCGTCAGGGCCCCGGTTCCCGCACCTTGCTCGCCAGCCCGCTTACGGCGGCGGCAGCGGCGGTCACGGGAGTCATCACCGATCCGAGAACCTTGTTGTAAATCCTTGGCGCTATGAAACAGAAATTTGATATCATAGAAAGCACCTGTGTCCCTCTCCCGCTGGAGAATGTGGATACCGACCAGATCATTCCTGCCCGTTTCCTGAAAGCGGTGACGCGGGATGAGAAGTTTTTCGGAGACAACCTCTTCCGTGACTGGCGCTACAACGCCGACGGCACCCCCAAGAAGGATTTCGTTCTCAACGACCCCCGCTACAGCGGCTGCATCCTGGTCGCCGGCAAGAACTTCGGCAGCGGCTCCTCCCGCGAACACGCGGCCTGGGCCATCGCCGGTTATGGTTTCCGCGTAGTGATTTCCAGTTTCTTCGCGGACATCCACAAGAACAACGAACTCAACAACTTCGTGCTGCCCGTGGTGGTCAGCGAAGCGTTCCTTGCCGAACTTTTCGACTCCATCGCCAAGGATCCGCAGACGAAAGTGAAAGTGGACGTGCCCGCCCAGACCGTGACCAATCTGGCGACCGGCCGTAGCGAGCATTTCGAACTCAATGCTTATAAAAAATATTGTCTGATGAACGCCCTGGACGATATCGACTATCTCCTGGAGCAGAAAGACAAAATTGAAAAATACGAACAGAGCCGATGATCGAGATCATGGATACCACCCTGCGGGACGGGGAACAGACGGCGGGCGTGTCGTTTAACGTCAGCGAGAAACTGGCGATAGCGGGACTCCTGCTGGAAGAGTTGCACGTCGACCGCATCGAGGTGGCTTCCGCCCGCGTATCCAAAGGCGAGGAGAAAGCCTTTGCGCAAATTTGCGCCTGGGCGGCCTCCAAGGGCTATTTGGACCGTGTTGAAGCCCTCGGCTTCGTGGATGACGGCATCTCCGTCGATTGGATTGCTTCCTGCGGAGGAAAGGTAATGAATATCCTGGCCAAAGGCTCCCTGCGCCATTTGGAGACCCAACTCCGCAAGACGCCGGCGCAACATTTCGAGGACATCCGCCGTGTCATCGCCAAGGCCCGGGCAAAAGGCATCCGTTGCAACCTCTATATGGAAGATTGGTCCAACGGCATGATGCATTCGCCGGACTATGTGTTTGAGATGGTGGATGCCTTGAAAGACAGTGGTATCGTGCGCTTTATGCTGCCCGACACCCTGGGCGTGCTGGACCCGTGGAAGACCGAGGAACTGTGCGCCAAGATGCGGACTCGTTATCCTTCGCTTCATTTTGATTTTCACGCGCACAACGACTACGACTTGTCTGTCGCCAACACCTTGGCGGCGGTCCGTGCCGGGCTGAACGCCGTGCATACGACCGTCAACGGCTTGGGAGAGCGCTGCGGAAACGCTCCGCTGGCGAGCATCGTGGCGGTCATCCACGACCAGAGCGCGGAAAAGACCAATATCGACGAACGGCAACTCATTCACGTGAGCAACTATGTCGCGAGCATTTCGGGCATCCGCATTCCGAGCAACAAGCCGGTCGTGGGGGAGAATGTCTTCACCCAGAGTAGCGGCGTGCACGCGGACGGGGACAACAAGGGCAACCTTTACGCCAATGCCCTGCTGCCCCAGCGTTTCGGCCGCGAGCGGACCTACGCCCTCGGCAAGACCAGCGGCAAGGCCAATATCATCAAGAACCTGAATAAATTGGGCATCAGCCTCACGCCCGAGCAGGTCAAGGTTGTCACCCAACGGGTGGTCGAACTGGGAGACAAGAAGGAGACGGTCACGCCCGAGGACCTTCCGTTCATCATCGCGGATGTGCTGAAGGGAGATACGGGTGCGAAAAAGGACAATATCCACATACTCAATTATTCCCTGCAACTGGCCAAGGGAATGAAACCGGTGGCGAGCGTAAAAATCAAGATTCACGGCAAGGAATACGAGTCTACGGCGCCCGGAGACGGCCAATATGATGCCTTTATGAAGGCCCTCTGGCACATCTACG
>CAMJRT010000151.1 GCA_946408295.1 uncultured Bacteroidales bacterium | reverse complement strand
TAATAGAATTGCCTGAGCAACGCTCCCTGTCGCTTCGCGATGAGAGAGAAAATCACATTTAGGATGAAAAACAAAACAGTATTAGTAGTAGGTTCGGGAGGCAGGTGCCACGCGATTGTGGACGCCTTGAGCCGTTCTCCCCAGGTCGCGAAGATTTATTGCGCCCCCGGAAACGCCGGTATCGCGGCGCAGGCCGAATGCGTTCCCATCAAGGAGAAATCTGTCGAGCAGTTGGTGGCCTTCGCCCGCGACCACCAGGTGGACCTGACGGTGGTCGGCCCCGAAGCCGCGCTTGCCGTAGGCATCGTGGATGCGTTCCGGGCTGCCGGAATGGCCATTTTCGGCCACACGGCCGCCGCCACCAACATCGAGTCCAGCAAGGAGTTCGCCAAGAAACTGATGGACAAATACGACATCCCGACTTCCGGCTACCGGAGTTTCACCGATTACCAGGAAGCCCTCGCGTATGTGAATGCCCGTCCGTTCCCCGCCGTGCTCAAATACGACGGCCTGGCGGCCGGCAAGGGCGTGGTGATTGCCGCGGATCCGGCCGAAGCGGACGCCGCCCTGAAAGATATGCTGCTGGATGCACATTTCGGGCAGGGGAAGGTGGTCGTGGAAGATTACCTCGAAGGCCCCGAATTCTCCTTTATGTGCTTTGTGAACGGCTCGCAGGTGGTTCCGATGCCCCTCAGCCAGGACCACAAACGCGCCTACGACGGCGACCGCGGACCGAACACCGGCGGAATGGGCGCCTACACCGGACTCCCGTTCATCAGCGAGGAAGACAAGGACTTCGCTTTCCAAAACATCCTCCGGAAAACGGCGGAAGCGATGGTCAGCGAGAGATTGCCCCTGTCCGGCGTGCTGTACGGTGGCTTGATGAAAACCCGCGACGGCATCAAAGTCATCGAGTTCAACGCGCGCTTCGGCGACCCCGAGACCGAAGTCGTCCTGCCTTTGATGGAGAGCGACATTTACGAGATGTTCTATGCCGTGGCGACGGGGGCTGCGCTTCCTACGCCCGTCTGGTCCTCCGAGCGTACCCTGGGCATTGTGCTGGCTTCCAAAGGCTATCCCGGTGATTATGAAAAGGGCTTTGTGATTGAAGGCCTGGACCAGGTGAACTGCAAGGTCTATCATATGGGTACGAAGGCGGATGCCGACGGACATATCCTGACGGCCGGCGGCCGCGTGATGATTGCGGTGGCGAAAGCCCCGACCCTTCCTGAGGCGCTGGAAAAAGCCAATGCGGAGGTGGACAAAATCCGGTGCGACCATCTCTTCCATCGCAGGGATATTGCCCGCAAGGCGTTCGGGGCCCGGTTGATTGACGGCAAGGTTTTGTCCGCCGAAATCAAAGAGAATGTCCGCGCCCGCGTGGCCGAGGCGGCCGCCCGATACGGCCGCGTGCCTTGCCTGGCCGTGATTCTGGTAGGGGACAACCCTGCCAGCCAGTCCTATGTGAAAGGAAAAATCAAGGCCTGCGAGGTCTGCGGCATCGAAAGCCGGCTGATTACCCTGCCCGCCGACATCACCCAAGAAGCCTTGCTGGAGCAAATTGCCGCGCTGAATGCGGATGCGTCCGTGGACGGCGTGCTGGTCCAATTGCCTTTGCCTAAACATATCGATGAAGATGAAGTGATTGACACCATTGCCATCGAAAAGGATGTG
Source organism: uncultured Bacteroidales bacterium (assembly GCA_946408295.1). Next base: position 2,457 of record CAMJRT010000151.1, on the reverse strand, counting down.
GACGGATTCCATCCCTTGAATGTGGCGCGGCTCAACCTGTCCCGTCCCTGCATCCTTCCGTGTACGCCCAAGGGCATCATCCGTATGCTCAAGTCGGCCGGCGTGAAACTCTCCGGCGCCAAGGCGGTCGTCGTGGGACGCAGCAACATCGTGGGCAAACCGGTGGCCAAGTTGCTGCTGGATGAGAATGCGACGGTGACCATCGCGCATTCCCGTACCCGTGATTTGGCGGCGGTGACACGTGAAGCGGACGTACTGGTGGCGGCTGTGGGCCGTATCGGAACGATTACGGCGGATATGGTCAAGCCCGGCGCCGTCGTCATTGATGTGGGTGTCAATCGAAATCCTGAGACGGGCAAACTCTGCGGCGATGTGGACTATGCGGGCGTATCCGCCGTCGCTTCCGCCATCACGCCCGTCCCGGGCGGGGTAGGACCGATGACCATAGCAATGCTGATGGAAAATACGCTGGAATGTTTTATAAACCAAAAGCATTAGTTATTATGAAATTGATTAAGCAATTATCCGTCATCTTGTTGTTCTTCTTTTTTACAACCGGGTTGGCCTATGCGCAAAAACCGAAAATCAAATTCAATCCCACGCTGACCCTCCGGCTCTATCCCGAAGGTCAGGCGGTTGACAAGGGTCTGGAGGGTGCAGAAGGCCCGTTGGAGTCCAACGGTCTCACCGGTCCCGAGGAGTTGCGCGAAAACGGCAATCTCTACAACACGGGAGACGACGCCCGCATCGATCTCTACCTTCCCAAGAAATGCAACGGTCAGATGGTCATCGTCTGTCCGGGCGGCGGATATCATTTCACCTCCACCTACAACGAAGGGTTATATGTAGCCAAGTGGATGAATTCCAAAGGAATTGCTACTTGCGTAGTGAAATATCGTATGCCCAACGGACATTGGCAGGTTCCTTTGCAGGATGTGCAGAACGCCTTCCGCTATTGCCGTGCGAATGCCGAGAAATGGGGTGTCAGGCAAATCGGTGTCATCGGTTTTTCCGCAGGCGGCCATCTGGCAGCGACGGCCTCTACGATGTTCAAGGATGAGGTGACCCGTCCGGATTTCTCCATTTTGATTTATCCGGTCATTACTTTCGGGGACAAGACCTCCCACGGAGGCACGCGCAACAACTTGATTGGCAAGAAGGAAGTCTGGGACAACCACGACCTGAAGGTAGATGAATACCTGGCGTCCATAGAGAAATATGAAGAATTGGTATCCTGGTATTCAACAGAAAACCGGGTGAGCGCCAACACGCCGCCCACTTTCCTGGCCTTATCGGAAGACGATCCGACGGTGCCCATCGCCAATTCTATCCTTTATTATGAAAAACTGGCGGAACACAATGTCCCTGCCGAATTGCACATTTATCCTTCGGGGAAACACGGTTGGGGCTTTTCCAAAAACGAATACCGGGGCGACGGCAAGCCGGACAAATTGGCCGCTCATCGTGCCTCTTTTGAAAAAAGCCTGTCTGACTGGCTGGATTTATTGAAATAAACTTAATACCATATCATTATGCTTGAAATTGGATCCCCTCTTACGAAAGTCGCCAAACGGGCGCTTTTGTGCGGCAGCGGCGAACTGGGCAAGGAAGTGACCATCGAACTTCAACGGTACGGCATCGAAGTGATTGCCGTGGACCGTTATGCCAACGCGCCGGCGATGCAGGTGGCGCACCGCAGCCACGTAATCAATATGTTGGACGGTGATGCGCTGCGGGCCGTCATCGAGGCCGAGAAGCCGGACTTCATCATTCCCGAGGTGGAAGCGATTGCGACGCCGACTTTGGTGCAATTGGAAAAAGAAGGCTACAATGTCATTCCTACCGCGAATGCAACCTTCCTGACGATGAACCGCGAAGGCATCCGCCGCCTGGCCGCCGAGACGCTGGGCCTGCCTACCGCGACCTACCGTTTTGCCGACAACTACGAGCAGTTCAAGGCCGCCATCGCCGAAATCGGCATTCCTTGCGTGGTGAAGCCCGTGATGAGTTCTTCCGGACACGGCCAGAGCACCATCAAGAGTGAAGCGGATGTGGATCCCGCTTGGGAAGAAGCCCAGAAGGGCGGTCGTGCCGGAGCCGGCCGCGTCATCGTGGAAGGTTTTGTGGATTTCGACTATGAAATTACCTTGCTGACCGTCCGTCACCGTGACGGAACGACTTGCTGCCAGCCCATCGGACACCATCAGGTGAACGGAGACTATCGCGAGTCCTGGCAGCCGCAGCCGATGTCGGATTCCGCCTTGCAGCAGGCTACGGAAATCGCCCACAAGATTACCGGCGCCCTGGGCGGCTACGGCATCTTCGGCGTGGAGATGTTTATCAAGGGCGACAAGGTCATCTTCAGCGAAGTTTCGCCCCGTCCGCACGACACCGGTATGGTGACGATGATTTCGCAGGACCTTTCCGAATTCGGCCTGCACGCCCGCGCCATCCTCG
>CAMJRT010000150.1 GCA_946408295.1 uncultured Bacteroidales bacterium | reverse complement strand
CGCGACGGGACGAAAAAATACCTTTTCCCTGTCGCCGAAGGCGAAATGGTGGAGGCGGTACTGATTCCTGACGGGGACCGCAAAACTTTGTGCGTCAGTAGCCAGGCCGGATGCAAGATGGGTTGCCGGTTCTGTATGACCGGACGGGGCGGGTGGCACGGCAATCTGTCCGTCGCAGCCATTCTCTCCCAATTTTTCGCCGTGGATGAAGCGGAACAACTTACGGGCGCCGTCTTTATGGGAATGGGAGAGCCTTTCGACAATTATGAGACCGTCGCTTCCGTGCTGGAAGTCCTGACCGCCGACTGGGGTTTGGGCTGGAGCCCGAAGCGCATCACCGTATCGACCATCGGCGTGCTGCCCGCCCTCAAACGCTATCTGGACGAACAAAAATGCCACCTGGCCGTCAGTCTCCATAACCCCTTCCCGGAAGAAAGGCTGGAAATGATGCCGGTGCAGAAGGTCTGGGATATCCGGGCGGTGGTGGAACTGCTGAAACAATATGATTTCAGCGGACAGCGGCGGGTGAGTTTTGAATATACGATGTTTGCGGGGTGGAACGATGACAAACGCCATTGTGATGCCCTTTCACGTCTGCTCAGGGGCTTGGAATGCCGGGTGAACCTGATTCGTTTCCATCAGATTCCCGATTTTCCCTATACTTGTTCGCCCGATGCCGTGATGGAGCAGTTCCGCGACCGGCTTTCCGCACAGGGCATCACGACTACCATCCGCAAATCGATGGGCGAGGATATTCTGGCGGCTTGCGGTTTGCTGGCCGGTAAACATAGAAAGCAATGAGCGACGCGAAGGCACCCAATCGGGAAACCGAACGCAAATGGGCTTTGGGGCGTATGCAGGCGCTCTGTTCCCGCCGGGAGTATTGCTGCGCGGATATCCGCCGCAAACTTCTGCATTTACGCGACCATCCCTTGCTCCCCGAAGAAGCCGAGGGGATTATTGCCGAACTGGTCAAAGAAAAATACCTGGACGATGCCCGTTATGCCGGCGCTTTCGCCCGGGATAAGGCGGCGCTTACGGCTTGGGGGGCTGCCAAAATCCGTTATGCCTTGCGTGCCAAAGGCATTTCCGATGAGAATATCAACCAGGCGCTGGAGAGCATAGAGCCGGAACGCTCGCAGGAGCGGCTCCGCAAATTGCTCGAAACCCGTTTCCGCAACCTCGCCGGCGACCCCAAGTGTCGTCAGAAACTTCTCCGATTCGCCCTCGCCCGCGGCTACGCCTACGATGAAATCAACGAATGGCTGGAGAAACTTTAGGTGCTTTTTGATTATTCATAAATATTGCTGAAATTTGCGGAATGAAACGCTATTTGTTCCTTATGCTTGCTATTGTGGCAAGCCTTACGTTGACGGCCAAGCCCGCCGCGAAGTCCGCTGTGAAGCCCGCCAAGACTGCCGCAAAGTCCGCCAAGGCACCCGGCATCCGCCTTGCGCCGGATAACATCCCCCAAATCATCTCGCTGCTGACCCCGGAGGAAAAAGCGGCGCTGATTGTGGGTTCCAAGTCAAAACAGTTTGACGGAGTGGGATACACCTCGTTGTATGTGCCCGGGGCGGCCGGGACGACCCATCCCGTGGAGCGTCTGGGGATTCCGGCCGTCGTGCTGGCGGACGGACCTGCCGGCGTGCGGATCAAAGACCGCCCGTGTACGAAATTTCCTATCGGCACCTCGCTGGCTTCCACTTGGAATCTCCCGCTCGTACTGGAGGTGGGCGGAGCCATCGGCAATGAGGTGAAGGAATATGGCGTGGACGTGCTGCTGGCTCCGGGTGTCAATATCCACCGCAATCCGCTCTGCGGGCGTAATTTCGAGTATTATTCGGAGGACCCCCTGCTGGCCGGGAAAATGGCTTCCGCTTATATACAAGGCGTACAAAGTCAGGGCGTAGGTACTTCTCTCAAGCACTTTGCCGCCAATAGCCAGGAACTCAACCGCCTGTATCTCGATGCCCGCGTGAGTCAGCGGGCGCTGCGGGAGTTGTATCTGCGCAACTTTGAAATCGCCGTCAAAGAGTCCTCTCCGTGGACGCTGATGACATCCTATAATTATATCAACGGCACTTATGCGGCGGAGAATAAGGATTTGGCGACACATCTGCTCCGGGAAGAGTGGGGCTATGACGGGGCCGTGATGACGGACTGGGGCGGCGGATATGATGCCAAGGCCATCGTCGCCAGCGGCAACGATATGATACAGCCGGGCAGCGACCGCCACTACCAGGCTTTGGTGGAAGGGCTGAAAGACGGCTCCCTGTCAATGGAGGCGGTAGACAAGGCGGTGGAACACATCTTGAAACTTGTCGTGAAGACACCCCGTTTCGCCCGATATGCCTATTCCAACAAACCCTCCCTGGAGAAGAATGCACAGGTAGCCCGCAAAGCCGCCCGGGAAGGAATGGTGCTGCTGAAGAACGCCGGGCAGCCCCTGCCGCTGGACACCTCCGAGACCATCGCGCTTCTGGGCGTGGCTTCCTATGACTTCATCACGGGAGGAACCGGGTCGGGAGATGTCAACGGCTCCTATATCGTCGATTTGAAGAAAGGATTGGAAGACGGCGGATTCCATCTGGATGAAGGCGTCGATGCCTATTACGCGGAATATATGGATTACGAACGGCAACGCTGTGCGATGGTTGATGGTAAGGATAAAAAATGGTATATCGATGCCGAGCGGCCTTTTGAATCCGTTCCTTACCCGGTGTTGCGCGAAGCGGCCCGCCGTGCGGACAAGGCCATCGTGACCATCGGCCGTGTGTTTGGCGAGGGGAAAGACCGGAGCCTGGAGCACAGTTACAAACTCTCGCAAGGGGAACAGGAACTGATTCGGGCTGCTTCCGAACTTTTTCACGCCGAAGGCAAGTCCCTGATTGTCGTGCTCGATGTCGGCGGCATTGTGGATATGGCCTCCTGGCAGCGTTATGCGGACGCCATCCTGGTCTGCTGGCTGCCGGGCTGTGAAGCCGGTCACGCCGTGGCGGATGTGCTCGGCGGGGCGGAAAATCCCTCCGGGCGCCTCCCTATGACCATTCCGGCCGCTTATGAGGACGATCCTACGGCGGGCAGCATTCCGCAGATTCTGGCGGACAAACCGTACAATTATTCCTACTACCGTCGCAACCTGGGGGATGATTTCAAGAAACGTTACGAGATTCCCAATGTAGATTATGTCAACTATACGGAAGATGTTTTTGTCGGGTATCGCTACTATGTGACACGCAAGGTAGCCGTTTCCTATCCTTTCGGCTACGGACTGTCTTACACGGATTTCAAATATGGCAAACCCGCCCTTGAGGAAGATGATAAGGGATTTACCGTCCGTGTGACGGTGGAAAATACCGGTGAAGTGGCGGGCAAAGAGGTGGTCCAACTTTATGTCAAGGCCCCCGGCAAAGATATGGCCAAGCCGGAGCGCGAACTCAAGGCCTTTGCCAAGACCGGCTTGATTGAGCCCGGCGGGCACGAAGCGGTGAGCCTGTATGTTCCTTATGAAATGCTGGCTTCCTTTGACGCGACCCGCAGCGCGTGGGCCGTCGAGGCGGGAAAATATGAATTTATCTTGGCCCAGGATGCTGCGTCCAAGCCTTTGCAGAAAGTGACGGTCAGCCTGCAAGAAGATTCCTGGCGCGTACAAAACTTGTTTGTGACCGATTCCCTTTTTATTGAAACCCGGTAGTATGAATGCTTATCGTCCGTTGACCGCTGATGAAAAAGAGGTCCTTATCCGCCAGTCTTGCACCTGCTCCGAATGGGAACGGGTGCAGGTGAGCGAAGGATTCAATCCCAAATATGTCCGTTACACCCGTTTCTCGGGAGAGATACGCCTGGGGCGCTTCGATGCTTCATTCACCCTCCCCGGAGGAATGAAAAAACATTCCGGCCTGTATCACGCCACTTTGCACAATGTGACCATCGGGGACAACTGCTGCGTGGAGAATGTCAAGAATTATATCGCCAATTATGTCATCGGGGAAGATACTTTCATCGAGAATGTGGATATCATTCTGGTGGACGGCCCCACGACTTTCGGCAATGGCGTCCAGGTCTCCGTGTTGAACGAGACAGGCGGCCGGGAGGTGACGATTTACGACCGGCTTTCGTCCCAACAAGCCTATATGATGGCGCTCT
>CAMJRT010000149.1 GCA_946408295.1 uncultured Bacteroidales bacterium | reverse complement strand
CAACTCTGCCGTTTCCTGCCTTCCATGGGTAATTACATCTATGGGATGTCCGAAAAGGGTCTCTGGGTCAACCTATTCGTCGCCTCCAGCGCCGATTGCTCCGCGGACCTTTCCGTCGAACAAAAAACAGCCTATCCCTGGGACGGTCACGTAGAACTGACTCTCCACCCCGGAAAGACCTGGAAAAAGGAAGTACGAATCCGCATTCCCGCCTGGTGCCTTGATGCGTCGATTGCGGTCAATGATCAGGTGCGGTGCAGTACGAAGGAAGGAACCTTGAACGTAGAAAAGGGGTATGCCGTATTGGCCGGTCCTTGGAAAGACGGGGACCACATCGTGCTCGACATGGACATGCCGGTGCGCGTGGAGGCGGCCGATCCTCGGGTCAAGGAAGACGAGGGCCGTCGTGCCGTATTGCGCGGTCCCCTGGTCTATTGCATGGAAGAAACGGACAATCCGCGGTTTGACAAATTGGCCCTGGGGGCCGACACCCGCTTTGACCTCTCCGTGGATGAGACTTTACCGGACCATATCCTCCGCATTACCGCGAAAGGACAGGGGGGAACCATCCAACTGATCCCTTACTTCGCTTGGGATAACCGGGAGCCCGGCAAGATGCAGGTCTGGATCCCGTATAGCGTCCAACAATAGCCTAATTCTTAGGCACGAAAATGGCGAAGGCATCTGCCGCGGAGAAGACCTCGCTTTCTGTCATATCGCCACCGGCGTTCTTGGAGATATTGAAAGCCCTGTAGTTCCAGGACCCCCACCACGCGGCATTGACCTCGATCAATTGTTCGGTAACATTATCCGGCCGCGCGGATGAAGTATTGACCGCATCCAGTTCCGTCCAACCCTCGGGACGGTATTGGTAGCCTTCCTCCTTCAAAATAATCAGCGTTCCCACCGGCAACTGGTTCTTGAAGAAGAGGCGCGTGGCCACAAATTGGGTAAGATTGCCGGCAGTACTGTTCTCCTGGGTCAGTAGAGTGGAGCCGTAAGAAGCATTGGAGGAATTATAATACGCGAACTGGACCATCGGGAGATTGAGTTCGCGATAGTCGGAGATATATACTTGCCGAGTAACACTAAATTTTTTCTTTATCGGGTGAATACCGGACAAATATATGAAATAATTTTTATTCCGAACAACAGTCTGCGATCGATTGACAGACCGCTTAAATGATGACTCTGCTAAAAACTATTTATGTTGATTTTTCCAATAATTTTCAATTTCTTCGAGCGTCTTGCCGGTGGTCTCCGGAACCAGTTTCCACATAATCAGCATATAGGGGACGCACATCAGCGCGAAGAGCAGGAAAGTGCCCGCCGGCGTCAGGTTTTCCAGGAACCAGGGCGTGAGTTGGCCGATGAGATAAGTGCCCACCCAGAGGGAAAATCCGGCGATGGACATCGCACGGCCCCGCACCCGGTTGGGATACATCTCGGAGAGCAACACATTGACCACCGCGCAGATGGAAATGGCGCAACAGAAGATATACAGCAGGAAGAAGATAAGCAGGAAAGTGTTGCCCAGTCCGAGGACGGAACCCGCCGCGAAATAGAGCGCGATGCACACCAGACAGAGTATCATTCCGCTGACGCCCCAATAAATGAGTTTTTTGCGGCCAATCTTATCGATAATGAACACGGCCAAGACCGTCGTCAGCATATTGACCATCCCCACGAGCACCTGGCTGAACATCGAGTCGCCGCTGCTCAGGCCCGCATTTTCAAAAATGGACGGCCCATAATAGAGGACGGCGTTCACGCCCATAAACTGACCGAGGATGGCGATGGCCGAGCCGATCAGGACGGCCTTGAACAAGCCCGGTTCGAGAAGTTGCCGCCAGCCGGACTTCTCGTCTTCACCGGATACAGTCGCCTGCGCCGCAGCACATTCGGCATCGGCCGTCTGCTCGCTGCCGCTGATGCGCACGAAGAGGGCACGCGCCTGGGCCAGGCGTCCCTTGGTCACCAGCCAACGGGGGCTTTCGGGAATCAGCAAGATAATAAAGAGGAAGAGCAAGGCAACGACGGACTCGCTTCCCAGCATCCCCCGCCACATCTCATCGGACATCAACTTGGCCCAGAATCCGCTGTATTGGACGGTCTCGGCGCTCTTGAGGATGAGGAAATTGGCCAGATAAGCCAGTACGAAACCCAGGGTGATGGCCAGTTGATACAGCGCCACCATCGTCCCGCGAATTTTCGCAGGCGAGATTTCAGAAATATAAATCGGGGAGACGATGGATACGATACCGATGCCGACCCCGCCGACAATGCGATAAATCACCAGGGCATCAAAATCCCCGCACACGGCGCAACCGATGGCGGACACGCTGAAGAGGGTGGCGGCAATCAGCATCGTCCGTTTGCGGCCGATCTTGTCGCTCATCCAACCTGCGCAGAGCACGCCTGCGATGGAGCCGATGAGGGCGCAGCCCACATACCAGCCCTGGTGCATCGCGTCCAGCGCAAACTGCCCCGTCACCAGACCGATAGTACCGGAGATGACCGCCGTGTCGTAGCCGTAGAGAATCCCTCCAATGGCCGCGACGACGGACAGGAACAAAACGTATGACTTATTGTAACTTTCCATCACTTGCTCATTTTATCCAGCATTCTCCAGCATTGGAAAAGTCCTCTGGGTACGTGGAAACAGCCTTTCCATTTTCCGCCCTTGAGGGGAAGCAGGACCTCTCCCCGGCGGTTGAGATAACCGAACCATTCGGGGTACTCCGTATCTTTGAAATGCGACCAGGTGTATTCGTGCAGCGTCTCGAACCACTTCAGGGAGGTCTCGTCGCCCGTCAGCATATAGCCTTTGAGCATCGCGATGGAGGATTCGATATGCACCCACCAGAGTTTCTGGTCCCATTCCAACTCCTGGGTCGGATACCCCTTGCGGTCCATAAAGTAGAAAATGCCGCCGTATTCCTTGTCCCAGCCTCGTTCGATGACGCTGTGGGATATCGAAACCGCTTTTTCAATCAGTGCTTTGTCGTTCTGCCGGACACCGATGTCCATCAGGAACCACAGGGCTTCGAGGTCGTGGCCGGGGTTGATCTTGCGGCCTTCGAAAGAGTCGACCAGCGAACCGTCGGGCGCGCAGTTTTCTACCATACAACCCAATTCGGGACGGTAGAATACTTCCAGCACTTCTTTTTTGCACTCCTCGATGGTCTTGTTGATGAGGGCGGGGTCGTTGATGATGTCCTCGATTTCGAGGGACATATTGCAGATGATCATCGGCAGGGCGAAATCCTTCATCGGACGGGTGCCGGGTACGGCCTTGTTCCAGACGCCCTTGGGGTTGGAACGGCGCTCAAGGATGCGGTCAAAGACCTTGCGGGCGATGTCCGCATACTCGGCATTTCCCGTCGCTTTGGCCAGCTGGGCAAAAGCCATACAAGCGAAAGTGTTGGAGAAGATATTGTAAGGATGCACGAGAGGCTTGCCTTCCCGAGTCAGGGAGAAATAGAAATCGTAATGGCCGTCGTGGCCGTATTTCTTGAGGAATTCCGCTCCGTGAAGGGCTGCATCGAGCCATTCCTGACGCTTTTCCAACTGGTTGTAAAGCATTGCGAACATCCACACCTCGCGGCCTTGGAGCCAGACGAATTTGTCGGTGTCATACACGCTGCCATCCCGATTGAGACAGGTGTAGTAACCGCCGCATTCCTTATCAATAGAATGCTCCAGCCAGAACGGGAGAACACTATCTACCAGTTCGCGGCGGTACTGGTCCGCCAGTTCCTTAGGATTGAAAAGGGGCTTCTTCATCACATAAACATAATTTTACTATTGCAAGTCTAACGATTTTTGTTTAATAAACTATTATACTAAACGTATTTTATTATTACCCCCCCCTAATAAAAACATATCGACTTGAATATAAATCAATTATAATTATTACATCCCAATTGTTTAGTAAAATAATTTTATTAAATCTTTTGCAAATAGCGGGCGTATTAAAAAAAATATTTATTTTTGTAGAAATTTGAAAAAAATGTCAGCGGTAACGCATCAGATTTTAAGTTGGTTTTTCTACCATGGCTTGGGAACCCTCACGCAAATCTCGGAAGAGATCGGAGCCAGCATCCCGACGACGACCAAAGCGATGGTGGAATTGGAAAATAGAGGCATCGTCAAAGAC
>CAMJRT010000148.1 GCA_946408295.1 uncultured Bacteroidales bacterium | reverse complement strand
TGTAGGAGCCGTCCTCTTGCTTTACCATGTCGTTAGCCTTGTTAGTCGGAGCCCAAGTGGTACCGAAAGCAACTTCAGAACTACCGGCTACGGTCCAATAGGTCTTGGCTACATCCGAATGACGGAAGAATGCGATCTCAAAGACGCGGCTATTGGAAGCACCTGCACCCGTCGTAACCACCAAGTATTTCTTGGTAGCATCGAGTGCTTGTTTGAGCACTACATTCGCTTTACCGGCAGCCTCATCGTTTACCGAATAGGTTGCAGCCGTTTCGTCAGTGTTGATAGTAGTTACTTCACCGGCAATCTCATACACATCCATGATGAGATATTTACCAGTGTTCGCGTTGTTGTAACCATACACCCAAACAGAGTCACAACCGGTAACCAGATACGCGGTGTAACGGCCAGCTTGCAAGGTAGCGTAAGCCTTGTTGGAGTAGAACTCAGAACCTTTGAACGGTGCAAGCGCATCCCAAGTGTTGTTGCTGCTACCTGTGTTCAGTTTCGTGATCCAGGTTTGTTGCTCAAACGAGAGACGGGATTCCTGACCGGATGTAACGAGCACATCGTCGTCCAGATAATAGGCGACTTCGCCTGCCCAGCCGGCATCAGTGACCATCGTCGGTTCTTGCAGGTCAAGCGTCGTCTTCGGCACTGCAATCTCCATAGCCATCATGGAACCTGCAAATAGAATTGCAGTCAAAAAAGAAAAAATCTTTCAGGCCAAGGAGCGTTTTCTTCAGTTGAAGAGCGAGCACGAACAACATATCGCCGAAAAGAACCGTCAGATGGCCGAGGCGGAAAACCGTATGCACCAGAAGCAGAACGCCCTGAACCAGCAGGCTTCCGAACTGGGGCGCAAGAACCACGAAGTGGACCAGATGAAAGAAAGCCTCAAATCCCGCGAGGAACTCCTGGCCAAGAAGACCCAGGAATACGAGGCTCTCCGGGCCGAGGCCAACCGCCAGATTGAGAATATTGCCGGAATGACGGCGGAAGAGGCCAAGAATCAATTGATTCAAAATATGAAGGATGAAGCCCGTACCCAGGCCCAATCCTACATCAACGAAATGATTGACGAGGCCCGCCTGACGGCCGGAAAAGAAGCCAAACGCATCGTGATTAACACGATTCAGCGTACCGCGACGGAGACGGCCATCGAGAATGCCGTGACCGTCTTCCATATCGACAGCGACGAGGTCAAGGGACGCATCATCGGCCGGGAAGGCCGCAATATCCGTGCACTTGAGGCCGCGACCGGTGTGGAAATCGTTGTGGACGATACCCCGGATGCGATTTTATTGTCCGCATTCGATCCTGTCCGCCGTGAAGTCGCCCGTCTGGCCCTGCACCAGTTGGTCGTGGACGGGCGTATCCATCCCGCCCGCATCGAAGATGTGGTCGCCAAGGTGAGCAAGCAACTCGAAGACGAGATTATGGAAACCGGCAAGCGCACCTGCATCGACCTGGGCATCCACGGCCTGCACATCGAACTGGTGAAACTCATCGGCCGTATGAAATACCGTTCTTCCTATGGGCAAAACCTTTTGCAGCACTCCCGCGAAGTGGCCAATATCTGTGCGATTATGGCTTCGGAACTGGGGCTCAATCCCAAGATTGCCAAACGCGCCGGTTTGCTCCACGATATCGGGAAGGTTTCCGAGGACGATCCTGACCTGCCCCACGCCCTGCTGGGTATGAAACTTGCCGAGCAGTACAAGGAAAAACCGGAAGTGTGCAATTCCATCGGCGCCCACCACGAGGAAGTGGAGATGACTTCCATCTATGCTCCCATCGTATTGGTCGGCGACGCGATTTCCGGTGCCCGTCCGGGGGCCCGCCGCGAGGTTATCGAATCCTACATCAAGCGTTTGAAAGGGATGGAAGACCTGGCCGCCGCCTATCCGGGCGTGACCAAGTCCTACGCCATCCAGGCGGGTCGTGAATTGCGGGTGATTGTCGGTGCCGAGCAGGTGACCGACCAGCAGGCTGAAGAATTGTCCGCCGAAATCGCCAAGCGTATTCAGGACGAGATGGTCTATCCCGGCCAGGTGAAAATCACCGTCATCCGCGAAACGCGCAGCATCGCTTTCGCCAAGTAAAAATCAAGGATTTATTCCGTTGTTTCAGGCGCCTTGCTGTGTAGCAGGGCGCTTATGATTTTATCCGTAATGGCCCGCTGCTGGTATAGGTCTGCCGTGGTGTTGTTGATGAAAAGTGAAAATACCAATGTATGGCCTCTTTCGGAACCGTGTTCCGGCGTGATGTATCCGCTGTAGCAGCGGATGCCGGACATCGACCCGCTTTTCATCCTTACCCGGCGGCGTTCGCTGGAAGGGAGCAGGCGCAGGCAAGGTTGGACCGTGCCGTACAAGCCCGGCTGCGGGATGGTGGTAAGGTAGTCTTTGTAGCAGGGAGAAGCCGCCATCGCCCGTAAAAAACGGCACATAAATCCGGTGCTGAGGAGGTTGTGGCGGGCCAGGCCGCTGCCGTCCCGGATGATGCCGTCCACCTTGCGTCCGCTGCTGTCCCGTCCGCTGATGCCGAGGGTAAACAGCACGCTGTCGAGCGCAACCAGACTGGAGTCGTAGCAGGCGCTTGCGCACATTTCTTTGCCCAAAACACGCAGGAAGGTTTCCGCATAGACATTGTTGCTCTCTGTATTGCAGGAGCGGATAATGTCTTTGAGCGAAGGGGAGACCGTTTCAACGATAGGCCGCACCTTCTTCGGGCGGACGAGGGTGTCAGACAAGTTGTCGAAAGCATTGTATCCCCGTGTGGAAAAGCCGTGCTTCCGCAGATATTCGTTGAAGAGGTAGGCGCAGGTTCTTTCGGGGAACTTGTTGCTGACTTTCAGGTTTTTGACGGGCTTCCCGAGGGCGAAGCAACCGGTCAGTACAGCGGTCCGGCTGTCATCGTGGGTGTAGAGATACACTTGGTCCCCGCTGCCTCTCTCTCCGGTTCGGCAGGGCAGATGATAGTCTATCCAAGGGGTGTCGGGGCCGATGAATTCGATGTTGAGGCTGTCTCCCACCTGGTAACCCGGACTGACTTTGATGGAAATATAGTTTTCGTGCCATTGCAGGCCGCTGGTTCCGCTGCCATAATAGGTGCCGATGTCGTCATATTGCCAGAGCGGAGATTCTTTCATCCCGTCCAGGTAACTGCCGTCGCCGATGATTTCCCCGCGAATGTGACGGATGCCTGCTTTCAGCAGCGCTTTCGCCCAGTTGTCGAAAAGCACTTCTTCTTTGGTGGCGATGGCATCCACCGAGCCCAGCGTCGGGTCCGCCCCTCCGATAATGTACACGTTTCCGGTAAGGGTGCTGTCCCTGACGGTTCCGCTATAAGCCAGTTCCGTCTTGAAACGATAGTCTTTGCCGAAGTGGTGCATGGCGGCGCCGGTGGTAATCAGTTTGAGATTGGACGAAGGGACCATCAGCCGGTCGGAGTGGATGTCTACAATGCGCTTGCCGTCAAGGGTCTCCGCGCAGATGCCGACAGACGCTCCCCTCAGGGCCGGGTCGGTCAAAATGTCCTCAATGACTTGTTGATAAGGGCCGCTCGCGCGCAATGCGGGAGCGCACACGTAAAAAAGAATGATAAAAGTCAGTATTTTCCGCCTCATATTTTTGAACTCTCGTGCAAAAATAATAACTTTGCACCAAATGCGTTCAATAAAATTGCAAAATAATGAAAAAGACAGTTCTTGTATCGGGCGGTGCGGGTTATATCGGTAGCCACGTGACCGTAGAGTTAATCGAAGCCGGCTATGATGTCGTGGTGGCGGACAATATGTCCAACTGCGATATGACCTGCTTTGAAGGAGTGAAGAAGATCACGGGAAGGGAGGATATCCCTTTCGTAAAAATGGACTTTTGCGATGAAGCGGCTGTGGAAGATTTGTTCAGCCGTTTCAAGATTGACGCCGTGATTCATTTCGCTGCTTTCAAGGCGGTGGGCGAGTCGGTCGCCAAGCCCGTGATGTATTATAAGAACAACCTCGGCTCTTTCCTCAATGTGCTGGAAACGGCCCAGGCCCACGGAGGATGCAATGTCCTCTTCTCTTCTTCCGCCACCGTTTATGGTGAAGCGGAAAGACTGCCCGTGACCGAACAGTCGCCCCGTTTGCCGGCGACCTCGCCTTATGGCAATACCAAG
>CAMJRT010000147.1 GCA_946408295.1 uncultured Bacteroidales bacterium | reverse complement strand
GATATGTGGGTGCCCATTTTTGAGAGCAACCGCGAGAACCTGTTGCCCGTCATTGACGCGTACAGCGATTACCTCTCCCGCTTTCGCTCCGCCATCGCTTCCGCGGACGGAGCGCAACTCCGCTCGTTGATAGAAGATGCCAACCGAATCCAAAAAATTATTCAATAAAATGATTGACAAAGAAAAACTGAAAGCCCATCTGCGGACGATTCCCGATTACCCCGTCAAAGGGATTGTCTTTTTTGATGTCACCACGCTTTTCAAGAATGCCGAATGCCTGAAAATGCTGGTCGATGACCTCTACGACCATTACAAAGACAAAGGCATCACCAAGGTCGTGGGGGTGGAATCCCGGGGCTACATTGCCGGCGCCGCCCTCGCCCTGCGCCTGGGGGCCGGTTTCATCATGGCCCGCAAGCCGGGCAAACTTCCTGCCGAGAAACTCTCCGAGTCCTACTCCAAGGAGTATGGAAAAGATTCCATCGAGATTCACGCCGACGCCATCGACGAGAATGACGTGGTGCTGATTCACGACGATTTGCTCGCCACCGGCGGCACCGTCTCGGCCACCTATCGGCTGGTCAATCGTTTCCATCCCAAGGCGGTCTATATGAGTTTCAACATCGACCTGGACGATGTGCCCAAAATCGACATCTATCCCAAGGACGCCGAGACCTACAGCATCCTCCATCTGACCGAACACGATGCATAATATTTTTAATCCTTAATACTTTTTTTTATTATGAAAAAAAACATTCTTTCCCTGATTGCGGTTCTTACGCTTTCAGTGTCGGCTTTCGCTGCCGATGGCGATGCCCCCAAAACTATGTTCAATGGTTCCACCAACATCCAGTTGTTCTATGACCTTGGCGTCGATCGCAACTGCGTGACCACCACCCTCGAAGGTTTTTACAGCGACCCTTGGGGCAACACCTTCTTCTTCGTTGACCACGATTTCCCTGTGAAAGGCGCAGCTTCCCGTTCTTTGACTGGTACCTATTGGGAGATTGCCCGTTGCTTCAACTTCTGGCAGAACTCCGCCGTCAAGGATTTGAGCGTGCAACTCGAATACAATGGTGGCGCCTACCGTGCTTACCCCATTAACCACTCTTTCCTGCTTGGTTTTGACTATTTCCTCCACAGCAGCGACTACAAGAACTGCTTCAACTTCAAACTCCTCTACAAGCACATCCTTTATTCTGATGGATTTTATGGCAAGACAGATGAACTCGGTCTTCCTGTTAACGAGCCCAATCATATGTCGATGGTTCCCCTCCAGTTCACCTTCGTGTGGGGTATGCAGGATCTCTTCGGAGCCCCCGGCCTTCGCTTCAGTGGATTCCTCGATTTCTGGGGTGAAGATACTTTTGTGCGTCCTATCCAGAAATTTGAAGATGGCACCTGGGGAGTCAACTATGCTGAAGCCGGTGAACTTTCGCATTTTGTCTTGATTTCTGAGCCTCAGATTTGGTATGCCGTTGGCCAGCACTTCGGTTGCCCCAATCTCAATATCGGTGGTGAGGTTGAACTTTCTTGGTGCTTCGGTGGTGTCAAGAACTTCATGGCCCGTCCTTGCCTCGGTCTCAAATGGATTTTCTAGAATCTAAACCATTCATACAATTATGAACAAATTCCTCGCAAAAGCTTTTGGCTTTGACCCGATGAAGAACGATATCCGCACCGAAATTATCGCGGGTATCACCACCTTCCTCACGATGGCCTACATCCTGGCCGTCAACCCGATGATTTTCGGCGCCCTCGGCACGATGCCCGTCGGTTCCGTCTTCACCGCCACCGCCCTGGCCGCCATCATCGCGACCCTCGTGATGGCCATCTATGCCAAGAAACCCTTTGCCCTTGCGCCGGGTATGGGCTTGAACGCCTTCTTCGTATTCACCGTATGCTTCGGCATGGGATACCCCTGGCAGTTCGCCCTCACCGCCGTCCTTATTGAAGGTGTCATCTTCATCATCTTGTCCGTCACCAAAGTCCGTTCCTGGATTCTCAACGCCGTTCCCGTGTCATTGAAACACGCCATCGGCGCCGGTATCGGTCTGTTCATCGCCTTCATCGGCATGCAGAACGCCGGTATCATCGTCGACAACGGCGCCACCCTCGTCGGCTTGGGCAAACTTACCGAAGGCAAAGCCCTCCTGGCTGTCATCGGTCTGGTGATTTCCTGCACCCTCGTGATGCTTCACATCCGCGGCGGTATCCTCCTCGGTATCCTCGCCACGGCTGTCATCGGTATGTTTATCAAAGATCCTGCTACCGGTGCGGCTCTCACCCAGTTTTCGGGTGTTGTGAAGAGCCCCGACAGCGTGGAGCCCATCTTCTGCCAGTTTGTCGGCTGGGACCAGATCTTCACCATCGATATGCTCGTCGTCGTCTTCACCTTCCTCTTTATCGATATGTTCGACACGATGGGTACGGTGGTCGGCGTGGCTGCGAAAGCCGGCCTGATTGACGAAAAAGGCAACATCCAGGACGCTGAGAAGGTCTTTATGGCCGACGCGGTCGGTACCGTTTGCGGCGCTTGCCTGGGTACCTCCACCACCACGACCTATGTTGAAAGCGCGGCGGGTGTGGGTGCCGGTGGCCGTACGGGTCTCACCGCTTTTGTCGCGGCGATCTGCTTCGCCATCGCGCTCTTCTTCTCCCCGGTCTTCCTCGCCATCCCCGGTGCCGCTACGGCTCCCTCCCTCATTATCGTGGGTATGATGATGATGAACCCGGTCACCGAAGTCAACTGGCTCAACTATCGCGAGAGTATCCCTGCTTTCCTCTGCCTCATCCTGATGCCTCTTTCCTACAGCATCTCTGATGGTATCCTCATCGGTGTCATCGCTTATGTGGTGCTCTATGCCCTCTCCGGCAAGTTCAAAGAAATCAGCCCGATGATGTGGATTCTCGCGGCTCTCTTTATCTGCAAATATGTTTTCCTGGCTGACCCCGCCGCTTTGAAGAAAGCCCGTGAAGCCAAGGAAGCCGAGCAAGCCGTGGTCGTCGAGGAAGTCGTCGAGCAAGAGGTTATCGCCGTTCCCGCCGACACCCTCGTCGTCGAGTAATCCCGACATATCTAATCTAACTAATTAGAGGGTTGGCCGCGGCCAACCCTCTTTCGTAGATTCCCGTTGGCTCGGAACGACCTATGCTTGTTTCTTTTTCCCGTTGCGGTACTCCTTAGCCGTAATCCCAAAGCGGGATTTGAAGCAGGATGCGAAGTAGGAAGGAGAGCTGAATCCGCAGCGGGATGCAATCTCCGAAATGGGCAGGGTCGTGTTCCGGAGCAGGTTCTGGCTGCTTTGCAGGCGGATTGTCAGGATGTATTCGTTAGGACCGATACCCAGCAGCCTCTTCATCTTCTTGAACAGGTTGCTTTCACTCATGCAAGCGATTGAGGCAAGCACTTCTACAGATAGGCTTTCATCGCTTATATGCTTCTCGACATAATCTTGCAAATCGCGCAGGAAAGCCGTATCGGGGGAGTCGGCGGGGATTGAGAAACTGCCCGAGGAGAATTTTTCTTTGAGACGTTCTCTGTTTTTCAACAGATTACGGGTCCGCATGATGAGTTCGGCGGAGGAGAAAGGCTTGACGAGGTAGGCGTCGGCCCCGTATTCCAATCCCAGCATCTTTGACCCTTCTTCCGCCCGTCCTGTCAGCAGGATGACGGGAATGTGACTGGTCAGAATATTTTCTTTGATTCTTCTGCAGAACTCCAACCCATCCATCTTGGGCATCATGATATCGCTGATAATACAGTCCGGCATCATCAGGTTGTTCTTTTCCAGCATCTCCAGGGCCTCCTGCCCGTCTTCGGCCGTCAAGACCGTAAACTGGGATTCAAATTGACGGGAAATGAAGAGGCGCATTTCTTCATTGTCTTCAACGATAAGCAATGTGTAGGGCTTGCTGGAGATGCGGATGTCGGGCAGGGGACTTTCTTCTTCGCTTTCCTTGGCAAGATGACGGAGCGGGAAGGAGGCGATGAAACGGTTGAGACGAAGGTCGTCATCCATCTGGAGGCTTCCGCCGTGGAGTTCCGTCAGATTGCGGCTGACAAACATACCGATGCCGGTTCCCGTGATGGCTGAGTGTTCCGGCACGAAGCGTTCAAACGGCCGAAATATGCTTTCGCGTTTTTCGCGAGGAACAGGGGTGCCGTCGTTCTCCAGGATGATGGTGCTGTTGCCCAGCTCCAGGCTGCGGCGGGCG
>CAMJRT010000146.1 GCA_946408295.1 uncultured Bacteroidales bacterium | reverse complement strand
GCTCTTCCGATCTTATGTCACCACCATCAAGGGGGGCATCGGCCTCAACAAGGCCGGCAAGTCCTACGAGTGCAGCCTGCCTTTGGATTATGACGCCGCCAAAGGAGACAAAATCAACTATTATCCCAACGACAGCGTGTTCGTGTCCACCACCTTCAACGAGAAAGAATGGATGCGCTGCAACCTCACGACCCGCGTGGCCCGCGGCAGCGCCATGGGCGAGGCCGGACGCAAAATCGGAGCGTCCTACCGGGGATATGAGATACTTGACAACGCACTGGGCGTCTATTACAATTGGAACGAAGCGATAGACGCGTGTCCGGACGGCTGGCATCTTCCCACAGACGAAGAATGGACCGATATGGCCCGAAGCGTGGCTGCCGCCGCCGGCATCTCCGAGGTTCCGGCCACCGGGAAAGATTGGGAAGATGTGGCCGGAGAAATGATGTGCTTCTACAAATTCAACGGAGAAGAGATGCAAGAATACGAGCCCAAAGTAAACAAGACCGACCGCTCGCGCCTTTCCATCAAGATGTTAGGTTACGCTTCCGGAAACAAATACTTCAAGTTCTTTGGGGAAAAAGCCGTCTTCTGGACCGCCACCTCCTACACCGATGCCGATAAGGCCTGGTGCCGTTTCTTCTCCTACGACAGCCCGGATGTGATGGCCGCCCCGATGGACAAGGCAAGTTTCTACGCCCAAATCAGATGTGTCAAAGACTAAGATGAAGAAGAAGAAAAATATTTTCGGTCACTGGATCGTCAAGAACCTCCTCGGAATGGCGGGTGTCTATATCGCCGTCATTCTGGTGGCGGCTCTGTGCCTGGGTCTGTTCACCCGTCACGGCAAAGAAATCAAAGTGCCTGATTTTACCGGGATGAATGTGCCGCAAGCCGAAGCCCTGGCCGGACAGAACCAGTTGGAGGTGCTGGTATCCGATTCCGTATATGTCCGCCGTATGGCACCCGGCAGCATCTACCGCCAAAATCCCACCCCTGGCAGCGGGGTCAAGCAGGGCCGTAAAATCCGCGTGGTCATCAATGCGGTCAGCCCCAAACAGGTAGTGGTGCCCAATGTCATCGGTTATTCCCTGCGTCAGGCAACGTCCGAAATCATCGGTGCCGGCCTGCAAGTAGGAACCTTGAATTATACCGACGATTTTGCCACCAACAATGTGCTTGCCCAGAGCCACCGGGGCGAGCCAGTCGGAGCGGGCACCCTGCTGGAAAGCGACAGCGTCATCGACCTCACCCTCGGGGTCAACGCCAAAGAGAACGAAACGATGGTTCCGGATCTGTTGGGAATGCACATCCTGCAGGCGACAGACCAGTTGCACGACAACTCCCTCAATGTGGGGAAAATGTTTTTCGAGCGTGACATCCGCACGTATGCCGATTCCCTGGCTGCCGTCATTTACCGGCAGGTT
The DNA here is from genome assembly GCA_946408295.1 of uncultured Bacteroidales bacterium. The sequence continues at coordinate 2,791 of CAMJRT010000146.1, read as the reverse complement.
CCCGACATCGGAGGCGATCCTGTAAAAATGGGCGGAACCGTCAAACTGTATTTCACCTTGGACCCCAACAAAGTGCCGGTGCGCAAGACTCCGGAAGACAACGCCGAATGAAACAGTTCGAAGAAGAGTTTGACATCGAAGAGCCCGCCGAAGAACTTGAAGAGAACGAAGGGGCGTGTTTTGAGCACTACCGTTTCGTCATCGACAAGGGACAGGAGCCCTTGCGCATCGACAAGTTCCTCGCCTTCCATATGGACCACAGTTCCCGCCACCGCATCCAACTGGCCATCAAGGCCGGGTATGTGAAGGTGGGCGACAAGACGGTCAAGGCCAATTATGTCGTCCGCCCCGGAGAAATCGTGACCTTCGTAATGCCTTACGAGCGCCGGGGCCTGGAAATCCTGCCGGAGAACATTCCCCTCGACATTGTCTATGAAGATGACGATGTGCTGGTGCTCAACAAGCCGGCCGGCATGGTGGTCCATCCCGGACACGGGCATTACAACGGCACCCTGGTCAACGCCCTGGCATACCACCTGGGCCTGCGGCAGGAGGCGGACGCCGAAGATGAACGGATGGGCGTGCTGGTACATCGCATCGACAAAGACACCTCGGGCCTGCTAGTGGTCGCCAAAAACGAGGAAGCGCAACTCAAACTTGCCAGGCAGTTTTTCGTCCACAGCATCAACCGCCGCTATGTGGCGCTGGTCTGGGGCGATGTAAAGGAGGACGAGGGCACTATCGACGGCAACATCGGCCGCGACCCGTCCGACCGCCTGCGTTACAAAGTCTATCCGGACGGCGAGCAGGGCAAGACGGCCGTCACCCATTACAAGGTGCTGGAACGCTTCGGCTTCGTCACGCTGGTCGAGTGCCGGCTGGAGACGGGACGCACCCACCAGATTCGCGTGCATTTCAAGCACATCGGGCATCCGTTGTTCAACGATGAGCGCTACGACGGAGTCACCATACGTCAGGGCACCATCTACGCCAAATACCGCCAGTTCATCGAGAACTGCTTCAAACTGCTCCCCCGTCAGGCTTTGCACGCAGCCGACCTGGGCTTCGAGCATCCCCGCAGCGGGAAATGGTTGGAATTTCACGCAGACATCCCCGAGGATATGCAGGCGCTCATCGAGAAATGGAGAAATTATACGAAAAATCTAACGGAACTATAATGGCACAGAAACCTTCCATCCCCAAAGGCACACGCGATTTCGGACCTTCCGAAATGGCCGCCCGCAACTATATTTTTGACACCATCAAAGCGGTCTTCAAGACCTACGGATTCTCGCAGATTGAAACGCCTGCGATGGAAAACCTTTCCACCCTGCTGGGCAAGTACGGCGAGGAAGGCGACAAACTGCTGTTCCGCATCCTCAACTCGGGCGATGCGTTTGCGGGCGTGGATTGGAGCGACGGGATTGACAGCAAGAAACTCAGCCTGAAGGTCTGCGAAAAAGGCCTGCGCTACGACCTGACCGTGCCTTTCGCCCGCTATGTGGTGCAGCACCGGGACGAACTCGCTTTCCCTTTCAAGCGCTACCAGATCCAGCCGGTCTGGCGGGCCGACCGTCCGCAGAAGGGCCGCTACCGCGAATTTTACCAGTGCGACGCCGATGTGATTGGTTCCCGCAGCCAGTTGAACGAGTTGGAACTGGTGCAAATTGTGGACACGGTGTTCCGTCATCTGGATATCCGGGTCTGCATCAAAATCAACAACCGCAAACTGTTGAGCGGTCTGGCGGAAATCGCCGGCACGCCGGACAAGGTGGTGGACATCACGGTCGCCATTGACAAGATTGACAAAATCGGCCTGGATGCCGTCAAGGCGGAAATGGCCGAGAAGGGTCTCTCCGAGCAGGCGATTGCCGTGATTGAGCCGGTGCTGACGCTCAGCGGCGACAACCGCGTCAAACTGGCGGTGATGAAGGGCCTGTTCGAGGGCGGATGCGCCTCGGGCATTGTCTCGCAGGAAGGCTTGAAAGGCGTGGCGGAACTGGAGGAATTGCTGGATTATATCGATGGCGCCGGGGTGGACAGTACCGTTGAAATCGATCTGTCGCTGGCCCGCGGCCTCAATTACTACACAGGTGCCATCTTCGAGGTCAAAGCCCTGGATTTCGCCATCGGCAGCATCTGCGGCGGCGGCCGTTACGACAACCTCACCGGCATTTTCGGCCTGCCCGATACCTCGGGCGTGGGCATTTCCTTCGGGGCCGACCGCATCTATGACGTACTGACGGGGCTCGACAAATTCCCTGCCGGACTAAAATCCTCCACCCGCGTGCTTTTCGCCAATATGGGTGAGGCGGCTTACCTGATTCCCGTCATCGGCCGGCTGCGCTCAGAGGGCGTTTCCTGCGAGATTTATCCCGAGAACACCAAACTCAAAAAGCAGTTTGACTACGCCGACCGCAAGGGCATCCCCTTCATCAGCATCTGCGGCAGTGACGAAGCCGCCGCCGGCCTTATCAACCTCAAGAACCTCGCCACCGGAGAGCAAAAATCCTTCCGCAAAGACGACATCGCCGGAATTAGCGACTGGATTAAAGGCTAAGTAGGGACTTCCTGACAGCCCCCTTCGCACAGCCCCTGCGCTCACAAGCCTATCTATCAACCAATTATAAGAAAGGACCTACTTCAAATAAGGTAGGTCCTTTTTAGCAGTTTGTTGATATACAGCATATTACCCGACTGACGGGTAACACACAGAACTCCCTAGAATCTCGGGCCTATTGCCCCGAAAGGGCGCTCACTTCGTGCAAAAAAGTCCGTTCGCGCTTCCTTT
>CAMJRT010000145.1 GCA_946408295.1 uncultured Bacteroidales bacterium | reverse complement strand
ACTCTGCGGCGCCCCGGGCATCTATTCCGCCCGCTATGCCGGATTGGACAAGAACTTCCAACACAATATCGACAAAGTGCTTGCGCAGATGACGGGCGTCACGAACCGCCGGGCACGTTTCCGCTGCTGCGTCACGCTGATGCTCGGCGGAACGCCCCATTTCTTTGACGGAACGCTGGAAGGCGAAATCGGCTATGCGCGCAAGGGCGACGGCGGTTTCGGCTACGACCCGATTTTCATCCCCGACATTCTGGCTCCGGGCGTCCCCAACCCGCAGCGGCTCTCGCTGTCGGAAATCTCGGAGGAAGCCAAAAACCGGATTTCTCACCGGGGCGTCGCCCTCCGGCTGATGGCCGAATACCTTTCCCGCCTCAACGGAAACTAAACCCGATACGAGACTCCCGTGAAACGCCCCTGCGAACTGATTGTTTTGCACACTACCCCCTATGGCGAGAATGCCCTCGTCATCCATACGCTGTGCCGGGAACTGGGCAAGAAGAGTTTCCTCGTTCGCGGGGTGGGCAAAAAAGTATCGCCCGCCTGGTTTCTGCAATTCAACATCATCGAGGCCGATATCACCCAAAGCGACAAATCCAGCCTGGATGTCGCCTCCCATTTCTCGCAAAAAGAACCGCTGACCTCCTTGCGCGAATCCCCCGGGAAAAACTGCATCGCCCTTTTCCTCTGCGAGGTCTTGCTCAAAACCTTGCAAGAGGGCGAGGTGGATTCCGAATTTTATGCGTGGCTCCGGGCCCGCATCCTGCTGCTGGACCGTCTGGGGACTGACACGGAAGCCATCCCTTATGCCAATTTCCACATCGCCCTGCTCAAAGAATTGTGCGAAAAAGAGGGCTACCGGGCTTCCGGACAAGACCTGTTGATTTTCAGCGAAGAGGGCTTGAACGATCTGGAAAAGTTGGAAGGAAGAACTTTCGAGCAAACACTTTTGGTCCCGCTCACCGGCCATCGTCGCGACCGGATTATCCGCAGTTACCTCAAATACCTGGAATACCACCTCGACACTCCCCTGCACATCCAATCCCTCGATGTGCTCGCCGCCTTGTTCGCGTAAGAGGACGACTAAAAAGACGCCATCAGGCGTCGCGATGGAGCGTCAGCGAGATGTCGAAGACATCGAAGCAGCGGAGTCGCCCGCCGGAACATAGTGTAGGCGGAATGCCCCTGAACCGACGCAGCCAGTGAGAGCAGAGTGAACTTGTTCACTTTGCCGAGCGGCAAGGAGGAAAAGAAACGGAGTTTCTTAAAGGGGATGTCCGAAGGACAGGGGTTAGAACAAATAAAAAGGGTTGGCCAAAACTTTTTGGTCAACCTACACCTCCTGCCAGCGGATGGAATTGTCGCGGGCCCACCAACTGAGTTGGCGCTTGGCGTAGTGACGGGTATTGCGCTGCACCAGTTCGATGCCGCGCGCCAGATCATACTCCCCTTCCAGCACCGGAAACAATTCTTTGTATCCTACCGTCTGCAAGGCCGTCAAGGCGCGGTGCGGATAGAGGCGGCCCACCTCCTCCATCAGCCCTTCCTCCACCATTTGCAGCACCCGGGCATCGATACGGGCATACAATTCGGCCCGGGGACGTGTCAACCCGATTTTCTCAATCTCGAAGGGGCGCTCTTTGCGAGCCCCTGTCTTGAAGGAAGAGAACGGACGACCCGTCATCAGACAGACTTCCAGGGCCCGGACGACCCGCTGCCCGTTGGCAATATCCAGCGCCGCATACGAGACGGGATCCAGCACTTTGAGTTCCAAACGCAGCGATTCCACGCCCTCCTCCGCGAGCCGGCGCATCAATGTGGCGCGAAGTTCCGGGTCTGCCGGCGGAAAATCATCCAGTCCCTCGCACAACGCATCGATATAGAAGCCCGAACCGCCCACCATCACCAGGGTTTCGTGTCCCTCGTTGAAAAGCCGCTCCAACAAAGCCAGGGCTTCCACCTCATATTTACCGGCGGTATAGGGCTCAAAAATCGTATGGTCCTGAATAAAATAATGAGGCACCTGCGCACGCAATGCCTCCGAAGGGACCGCTGTCCCGACGCTCATTTCCCGGAAGATTTGCCGGGAATCACAGGAAATAATGGGAGAGTCATAACGGCGGGCATACGACACGGAGAGGTCGGTCTTGCCTACGGCCGTAGGACCGAGCAGAATTAGCAGTTTTCTACGCGCTGCCACCGCTAATTCATTTCATCCTCGTCAAAAGCCTCTTCATCCCCGGCGATAATCTCTTCATCGTCGTCCATATCTTCATCGTCCTCCACATCCTCTTCGTCCTCATCTTCATTGCCTTTGAGCAAGCGCCGGCGCCTGTCGTCGGGCATATCCTCCATCGCCACATAACCCCGTTCAAATTCAATGGGGTTCGGTCCTTTGGCCTCCGCCTCCAACTGAATCGGATACAAGCCATCCTCGCCGGCGGTTTCTTCCACAAAATCCACCAGCACGCTCTTGCGGTTGATGGTATCATAGAAATAGACAAAGTGGTCCCAGCCCTCTTTGCGGCAGAGCGCGGCACTGACCTTGTCGATGGTCCCTTTGCCCAGGTTCCGGATGTCGCTGAAACGGGCCATCGCCTCTCCCAAGGCATCCACCGCCTTGAAAACGACGGTCTGGTCCTGCGGAAAATCCATATCCGCACGCATCAGTTTGTGGAAACTGTAGAGGGAAGTCGAAGGTTTGAGCAGATAAAAACGGGCAAAACCTTTGATGCCGGGAAGCGAGACTTTATATTTCAATAGTTTCTCCATAAACGAAGTTTTGTTTTCAGGGGCGCGAAGTTACACAATATTTCTTATCTACGGAAAATTTTTAGAAACATTCGACCTTAAAACCCTCTTCCACAAGGGGACGGACGAGTTTTTTCAGTTGTTCGAGCGGAATTTTTTCCAGTCCCTCCTCCGGAGCGGGGCGGTCAAGGCTGTAACACTGGATGAGGCGCGGCTGCAATGCGCGGACCGCCTCCATCCAGGCGGCCAGGCGCGCCGGCTCCGTCGAATCAAAGCCGGAACCTTTGAGAAACATCGTCTGCAAGATAAAATTTCCGTCAAAGGAACGCATATTCTCCAGCACCTCCTCCACATCGTACGGGAAGGTCGGGCGGTTGATGAGCGCTGCATCCTCGGAGGTAGCGGCATCCAATTTCAAAATCGGGTTGTCCACCTTTTTCAGTGCCGCGACTACGGCCTTGTCTCCCAAGCGGGTGCCGTTGCTCAGCACGGACACCTTCGCATCGGGGAAATAAGCATCGCGAAGCAACACCACATCCTCCACGATTTTCGCAAATTCCGGGTGCAAGGTCGGCTCACCGTCCCCGCTGAAGGTGATGGAGTCGATGTGTTTTCCGTCCAACATCAGTTCCGCCAACTTGTCCTCCAGCGCCCGTCGCACCTGCAGGACGGTCGGCAGCACCTTATCCGCCGTCCCATCCTTGTTCCAACCGCACTCGCAATAAATGCAGTCAAAGTTGCAGATTTTTCCCTTGCGGGGCAAAAGGTTGATACCCAGGGAGGCGCCCAGGCGACGGGAGCGAATCGGGCCGAAAACAGTTTCTTCGCGCATCATAAACCAAGTCTTTTGTTTCAATACGCAAAAATAATCAGTTTCACGGAAAAGCAAAAAAAATATGTATCTTTGCCACCGAAAAGAAAAAAATTTTAAACGAAAGTATTTATGAAACGATTCATCCTTATCGCAACAATGGCCCTTTCTACGGCTTTTGCTGCCGTTGCTGCCGATGGCGGGAGCAACGCTTCCGAGCCCATCAAAGCCCACTTTACCAACAACGGTCCCCGCGCCATCGGTGGTCGTTTCGGGTATGGTGCTGAAGTCAGTTACCAGCACAACCTCGGCAAGAATTTCATAGAAATTGACCTCGGAACACCCGGCTGGGTGGCATTGGGCATCCAAGCCACCGCTGCCTACAACTTTGTCCTCGCCCAGCCCCAGTGGACCCCCGGCACCTGGACGGTCTATGCCGGCCCCGGTTTGCAACTCGGTATGCAATTCGGCGGGCCCTTTGACACGCGTTATTTCCTGATGAACATCGGGGTTGTCGGACAGGTCGGTTTGAGTTACCGCTTCGAATTTCCGCTGGAACTCTCCGTTGACCTTCGTCCCGGTCTCGGCGGAGCCTTTGGTGCGACCACAGTGGAAGGTGAAAGAACGCCCTATGGCGGCTTTTATTTCGATTATTGGAATTTCATCCCCAGCCT
>CAMJRT010000144.1 GCA_946408295.1 uncultured Bacteroidales bacterium | reverse complement strand
GGCAGGGGCGGATTTCATCATCACCCAGATGTTTTTCGACAACGCCGTCTTCTATGCTTTCCGCGACAAATGCCGGGCGGCCGGAATCACCGTCCCGATTATTCCCGGACTGAAACCCCTCTCGACGGCCCGTCAGTTGGAAATGCTGCCGGAAGCCTTCTCCTTGGATATTCCCCTTGAACTTGCCGCCGAGGTGCGTGCCCACGCCGACGACAAAGAAGCCTGCTATGCGATTGGCACCCGCTGGTGCGCCGCACAGTGTGCCGACCTGCTCCGCCACGATGTCCCTGCCGTCCATTTCTACACCATGGGTCGTGCCGACAACATCGTCTCGGTACTGAAAAAGTGCTTCTGAGCGGATGGCTGAGGAGCGTATCCCTTTCTGCGAGGCGCTGGAGCGCCGTATCCTCATCCTCGACGGGGCGATGGGGACGATGGTGCAGGCGTTGGGCTGCCAGCGTGAAAATACCGACGAACTCAATCTTTCGCAGCCGTCCCTCATCGGAACCATCCTGCGGCAGTATGCCGAGGTGGGGGCGGACATCATTACGACCAACAGTTTCGGCTGCAACGCCCTGGTGCAGCGGCGGCACAATCGCTCGGAAGAGGCCCCGGCGATGGCGTTGACGGCCGCCCGCCTGGCCCGTCGCGCCGCCGATGATGAATACGCCCGGCGTCTTGCCGCCGGAGAAAACCGCCCGGTCTATGTCGCCGGCAGCGTCGGCCCGACCGGTTTGAGCCTGACGATGGCGACCGATGCGTCAGACCCGTCCCTGCGCGAAAGCGACTTCCTTTCCTTTCAAGATGCGGCGAAGGCGCAGATGACCGCCCTCGTCGAGGGGGGCGTGGATGTCATCTTGCTGGAAACTTGTTTCGACGCGCTCAATACCAAGGCGGCCATCTGTGCCCTGGAAGAACTGGGCAGCCCCTTGCCTGTCATTATTTCGGCGACGGTCAGCGACCGCAGCGGCCGTATGTTGACCGGTCAGACCCTGGAAGCCTTTTATCACTCTGTCCGCCATTGCCCGAACCTGGTGGCCTTTGGGTTGAACTGTGCCTTGGGTGCCGAAGCGATGCGTCCCTTGGTGGAAGAGGTGGCCCGTTTTTCCGACCTGCCGCTGGTCTTCTATCCCAACGCCGGCATTCCCGACGAGATGGGACGCTACAACGAATCGCCTGAAGAAATGGCTTCCGTGATGCGTTCGCTGGCCCAAGATGGCCTGCTGAACATCGCCGGCGGCTGCTGCGGCACCACCCCCGCGCACATCCGCGCCCTTACCGGGGCACTCGCAGGATTGGAACCGAGGGCATTTGGGGGTTCGGATGCGAATCCCGCCGAAGCCCCCTCGGGTGAAGTCCTGACGGTCAGCGGCCTGGAAGCCTACCGCGTCGATGCGAGCGTAAGTTTTACGAATGTCGGTGAGCGGGCCAATGTCACCGGCTCCCGCAAATTCGCCCGCCTCATTGCGTCCGGAGACTACGAACAGGCCCTTTCCGTCGCGTCGGCCCAGGTTGCGGGCGGCGCCCATATCATCGATGTGAATATGGATGACGCGATGCTGGACTCCAAGGCCTGTATGCGCACTTTCCTGCGCTATGTCGCCTCCGATCCCGCCGTAGCCAGCGCCGCCATTATGATAGATTCCAGCCACTGGGACACCCTGGTGGAAGGCTTGCAAAATACCCCGGGACGCAGCATTGTCAACTCCATTTCCCTCAAAGACGGAGAAGAAGAATTCCTGCGCCGTGCCCGCGTCATCCGTAGTTACGGCGCCGTTCCCATCATGATGGCCTTTGACGAGGAAGGGCAGGCGGTGACTTTCGATCGGAAAATTCAAATAGCCGGGCGGGCCTATCGCTTACTGACGCAGAAGGCCGGCTATCGTCCCTGCGACATCATCTTCGACCTCAATATTCTTTCCATCGGAACGGGCATTCCCGAGCACGCCCGCTTCGCCATCGATTTTATCGAGGGCGTCCGTTGGGTGAAGCAACATCTTCCCGGGGCCCTGACCAGCGGGGGAGTCTCCAATCTTTCCTTCGCATTCCGGGGCAACAATGCCGTGCGGGAAGCGATGCACAGCGCGTTCTTGTACCACGCCATCAAGGCCGGCCTGGATATGGCCATCGTCAATCCGCAAATGTTGCAACTCTACGATGAGATTGAGCCGAACTTGCTGCAGGCCATCGAGGATGTGATTTTCGACCGCGACGAAGAGGCTACGGCTCGTCTGACCGACCTGGCCAGCCAGTTGCTGCAGGACGCTGCGGGGCAGACTCCCGGTCAAGCCGGGGGTGACGCTCAGTCTTCCATCAAGGGCGGCTCCTCTTTGTCCTGCCCGGCCTCCTCTTTGTCCTGCCCGGCCCCGACCGGGCACCTTACCGCCCCCGAACGTTTGCAACAGGCCATTATCCGAGGCAGCAACGCCACCCTGACGGAAGACGCCCTGGCCGAACTGGAGCGCCTGGGCAGCGCCGTCGCGGTTGTGGAAGGCCCCTTGATGCAGGCGATGGCCCGCGTAGGGGAGCGCTTTGCCGAAGGAAAAATGTTCCTGCCCCAGGTGGTCAAGTCTGCCAAAGTGATGCGCCAGGCCGTTCAGGTGCTGGAGCCCTATATGGGGCAGACGGACGGGCAACAGGTTCCCGATCAGACTGGGGCTGACGGGCTGGATACTGCCAGGGCCTCCGTCCGAAAACCGCGCTTTGTCATCGCGACCATTCGCGGCGATGTCCACGACATCGGGAAAAACATCACCTCTATTGTGCTGCAATGCGGCGGATTCGAGGTCTATGATATGGGCGTGATGGTGCCTTGCGAAGATATTCTGGCCAAGGCGCGCGAAGTGCAGGCCGACATCATCGGTGTGAGCGGTCTCATTACGCCGTCACTCTACCGGATGGAAGAACTTTGCCAGATGATGGCACGCGAAGGCTTCACGACGCCGCTCTTTGTGGGCGGTGCCGCTGCCAGCGCCGTCCACACGGCGGTCAAACTGGCTCCGCTCTATCCTGATGTGCATTATGGGACCGATGCGTCCGTCACGGCGGTGATGGCCCAAAAATATCTCTCCGATCCCGCTGCCTTCCGCACGGAGGAAGAAGCCTTGCACCGGCGTCTGCGCGCCCTCCACGTGCAAGGGGCTGACGCTTCCGGCACAAGAACGGGTGCGCCTAATGCTTCGGCCGATGCTGGAACCGAGCAGGAAATTTCGACCTCGGCTCAGTCTGCCGAAAGGCTCTCCGCCTCTTCCGCACCATCTCCGGTCCCGCCTTTGGCCCCGGCCCTTCCTCCCGATGCTTTCGCCGACATTCCTTTGCGCGAATTGCCCGTCGATGAACTCCGTCCTTATTTTGACTGGCGGTTGTTCGACCTGGCTTACGGCATCAAAAACAGTGCTTCTGCCGAAGCCACCGATTTGTCGGCGCAGGCCCGAAGCCAAGCGGAAAAACAACTGGCCCAGACGCATTTTTCCGTCCGTGTCAATGCCCGTTTTTACCCTTGCTATACAGAAGATGACGGTATCTGTGCCGCCGACGGCTCTTTTGCCTTCCCGATGCTGCGCGATGCCAAAGCCACGGTTTCCGGCGAGGAAACATCCTCCGATTTGCGGGAAGGTGAGCGTCTGTCGTCTCCCGCTTCGCTGGCGGATTTCTTCCCGGCAAAGGCGAGCGGGCAAACCGCCCCGCTGGGGCTTTTCGCCATCAGCGTGTCGGCAGAGACCCCCGATCAAGCCGGGGGTGACGTGCGGAGCAACGATGACGACCTTCTATTGCACGCCCTCAAGGCGATGCTCGCCGAAGCGGCCTCTTCCTGGCTGCAACATACGCTTGAGTCGAGCCTGCCCACGGCCGTCTCTTCTGCTCCGAGCAATCCCATGGCCGCCCCGGTCAAGATGATTCTGCCCGGCATCGGCTACGCCTGCTGCCCGGACCACAGCCTCAAACGCGATGTCCTGCAGCGCCTCGACCCCGGCCTCGGCATCACCCTCAGCGAATCCTGCGCGATGCTGCCCGTCGAAAGCATCTGTGGCTTTGTCATCGCAGCCCCCAATGCCCGTTTCCCCGAAATCCGTCACATCGCCCCCGCCGCCCTCGCGGCCTACGCCCGTAAACGCGGCTTCACCTCCGAAGAACAATCCCTCTTCCTCAGCCATTTGTCATAAAAAAAGCCGACTGAAAAGCCGGCCTGTTGAGGTGGGTGCCCGGTGGGACTCGAACCCACGACATTCAGAACCACAATCTGACGCTC
>CAMJRT010000143.1 GCA_946408295.1 uncultured Bacteroidales bacterium | reverse complement strand
TATTTCAAACACGAATTCGAGACGGCCGGTGCCCTCGACAAGATTATTTCCTTCGTCAATACTACCGAACAGCCTCCTGTGGAGCGTCTGCTCATCCCCGATATGGCCCTGGCCGCCGCAGAGTATTTTGCCGTGGAAAAGGGCGAGAAGGTGCTCGTTCTGCTGACCGATATGACCCTGTATGCGGACGCTCTCTCCATCGTGAGCAACCGTATGGACCAGATTCCTTCCAAGGACTCTATGCCGGGCTCCCTGTATTCCGACCTCGCCAAGATTTACGAGAAAGCCGTGCAGTTGCCCGACCCGAACGATCCCACGAAGGATGCGGGCTCCATCACCATCATTGCGGTGACGACGCTGAACGACGGCGACATCACCCACGCCATTCCGGACAACACCGGTTATATCACGGAAGGCCAGCTCTACCTGCGTGCGGACCCCGATTCGGGCAAGGTCATCATCGACCCGTTCCGCAGCCTGTCCCGTCTGAAACAGCACGTGCAGGGCAAGAAAACCCGCGAGGACCACTCCCAGGTGATGAACGCCTCCGTCCGTCTGTATTCGGATGCCGCCAATGCCAAGACCAAGTTGGAGAACGGTTTCGACCTGAGCGACTACGACCTTCGCTGCCTCGATTACGCCAAGGATTACGCCACGCGCATCCTGGCCATCGACGTCAACATCTCCCTGGATGAGATGCTCGACACCGCCTGGGAACTCTTCGCCAAGTATTTCTCCCCGGCGGAAACCGGTATCAAACAAGCGCTTATTGACAAATACTGGAAGAAATAATGGCAGTCAAGTTCCAATATAACAAGACTTCGCTGAACACCATCACCAAGCAGCTCAAGATGCGGGTGAGCGCCCTTCCTACGCTCAAAAACAAGGAAAGCGCCCTCCGGCTGGAAGTTCGCAAGGCGAAAGAGCGTTCGGAGAAGTTGCTCGCCGAACTGGACGCCGCTTTGCAACGGTACGATTATCTGGCCTCTTTGTGGAACGAATTTGACGGTGGACTCATCAGCATCACAGATGTGGATTTATTCGTGGAAAAAGTCGCGGGCGTCAAAACGCCGGGCTTGGGAGAAATCCACTACGAGATTCATCCTTTCGATGCGTTCTACTCCCCTGCCTGGTTCGCCGACGGTGTGTCTATCTTGCAGGAACTGAGCCGCCTGGGCATTGAGTCCGAGGTTTATCAGGAGAAAAGCCGCATTCTGGATTTTCAACGCCGCAAGACCACCCAGAAGGTGAACTTGTACGAGAAAGTGCAGATTCCGGGCTATCAGGAAGCCATCCGCAAGATCAAACGCTTTATGGAGGACGAAGAAAACCTGAGCAAAGCCGCTTCCAAGATTGTGAAGGCGCGTCATACCCAACAAGAAGAAGAGGAGGAAAGCCTATGATTGCTCCGATGACCCGCTACAACTTCATCCTGTTGAAGGGGGAAGAAGCCGGACTGCTGGAGAAACTGCAGGAAATGGGCCTGATGGACATTACCCGTAGCGCCAAGCCGGTGGACAACGCTTCTGCCGAACGGCTCGCCGCCATCGAGGGCCTCGATGCCTTGATTCGCAAACTGAAGGCCTTCAAAGCCCCGGAAGGGACGGCGGCTTCAGATTCCCAAGTGGACGCGGCTGTTTTGGTGGACGAAGTCCGCTCTTCCCTGGCGGAATACGACGGCGTATGCGAAACGCTCAAAACGCTCGCCAAAGAAGTGGACACTCTCCGCATCTGGGGCGAATACTCCCCCGAGTTGCTTCGCGACCTGCAGGACGCCGGTATCTCGCTGCATTTCCATCGACTCAGCGCCAAGCAGTTCCAGTCTTCCTGGGCTGCCGACTATGCCCTGAGCGTCATCGATGACAGCGACAAATCCAATATCTGGTTTGTCGTGGCCGGCCCCGACGACCTTCCCGGAGAGATTGCCGCTCCCGAGCGGCCGCTTTCCGTCGCGGAAAGCGAATGGGCTGCCACCGCCTCCCGTAAAACCGCCGTGGAAGCCCGTCTGATGGCTTTGCAGGCACGGATTCCGGAAATGGAAGCCTTGCGTGACCAATCCCTCTCCCAACTCGACCTTTATCTGGCCGGTGCTTCCGCCAATGCGGTGGCCGAAGACTATGTGCTGACCTTCGAGGGCTTCGCCCCCAAGGAGAAAGAAAGCGAGATAACGGCCCGGCTGGACGAGTTCGGCGTGCTGTATATCAAAGAGGAAGCCAAGGTGGAGGAGAATCCCCCTATCGCCTTCAAGAACAATGCCTTCGTGCGTATGTTCGAGATGCTGACGGATATGTACGGCCGCCCGGCTTACAATGGTTTCGACCCGACACCTTACATCTCCGTATTCTTTATGCTGTTCTTCGCCTTCTGTATGGGCGATTGCGGCTACGGTCTGGTACTGATGGCGGTCGGCCTGCTCCTGAAGAAAGCGGACGCTTTCAAATCCCTTGCTCCCCTTGTGTTGACCCTGGGTGGCGCAACGGTGATCATCGGTTTCCTGTTCCACACCTTCTTCTCGATAGACATCGCCGGTTGGAGCATCTTCGAGCCGATTAAAGGCGTCTTCCTGCCGTCCAAGATAATGGGCTACGACGGGACGATGGTGCTGTCGCTGCTGGTGGGTATCTTCCACATCTGCCTGGCCCTCATCGTGAAGACGGTGATGGCGACCAAAAACAAGGGCTTCCTCGGCTCGCTGGGGACCTGGGGCTGGACGCTGCTCATTGTCGGCGGTATCATCATCGGAGGCATCTCCCTCGCCGGTGTGCTGTCCTCCGAGGTCACGCAAGGGTGCATCATTGTGCTCGGCGTCCTGAGCGGCCTGGGCATCTTCCTGCTCAACGACCTGCACCGCAATCCCCTGAAGAACATCGGCAGCGGCCTGTGGGCTACCTACAACACCGTGACGGGCCTGCTCGGCGACGTCCTCAGTTACCTGCGCCTGTATGCGCTCGGACTGGCCGGATGTATGCTGGGGCTCGCCTTCAACAAAATCGGCCTGATGGTGCTGGGCGACGGAGCGGACTGGTATCTCTGGATTCCTTTCGTACTCATCGTGCTCGTAGGCCACACGCTGAATGTGGCGATGTGCGCCCTGGGGGCCTTCGTTCATCCTTTGCGACTCAACTTCCTGGAATTTTTCAAGAATTCGGGCTATGAGGCGCAGGGACGCAAATACAAACCTTTAAGAAACAATTAACAATTAAATTTTTATAACTATGCTTAACACTGTACTTGGTTATCTGGGCCTGGGCCTCGTGCTCGCCCTCGCCGGCATCGGAAGTGCCATCGGTACCACTACGGCCGGTAACGCCGCGGAAGGCGGTCTCAAACGCAAACCGGAAGCCTCCGGTAGTTTTATGGTTCTTTCCGCTCTTCCTGCAACGCAGGGTATTTACGGATTCGTGGCCTTCTTTATGCTGCTCGGCAAGGTGGCCGAGAGCGGTCTGGCCGTCTTCGGCATCGGCCTGAGCGTCGGTCTCGTCTGTATGCTTTCCGCCATCCGTCAGGGCCAGGTTTGCGCCAATGGTATCGTCGGGGTCTCCCAGGGACACGATGTGTTTACCAACACGCTGATTTACGCCGCTCTTCCTGAGTTCTACGCCATCCTCGGTCTGGTGGGCGCCCTGATGATCTGATGGTCGGACAGACACCATCGTTTGAGCCGGGCAATCTCTCTCCAGAGGTGGCCCGGTTTGCGCTTGGCCAGTTGCGTCCCGGAGAGAATGTGGCCGTCATAGGCGACAATGCCGCCGGCAAAAGCCGGTTAGTAGAGAAATTTCTGCTCCATTGTCCCTATGACAAGGTGCAATATATCGCTTTCCGCGATACGTACGGCGTGTCGGACAGTTCGTACTATCTCCAGAAGCGCTGGAATCAGATAGAAATCGATCCCGAGTTCAATCCCACGGTACGGGAATCGTTGGAGCGCACGCTGGGAGAGCCGATTGCTGATTCCTCCGATGAGAGCCTGCTCCGCCTGCTGTCCTTTTTCCACTTGACTCCCCTGCTGGACGAGTATCTGATTTCGCTCTCCAGCGGTGAGTTGCTGCGGCATCCGCAAATCCTGATCATTGACAATCCCTTCATCGGGCTGGACGCCGCTACGCGGGAAATGCTGTCCGCTTTGCTGGACGAACTGGCCGGCCGGGGCATCCAATTGGTGCTGGTGATGGCCCGGCTGGATATCATCCCCCAATGTGTCACGCATTTTGTCCTGGTAGATGGCATAAAGGGTAGCGAGATGATTCCCCGCGAAATGGCATCAGGCAGATTCTC
>CAMJRT010000142.1 GCA_946408295.1 uncultured Bacteroidales bacterium | reverse complement strand
ACCGGACGCTCCGGAGTTCCGGTACCGACCGGCGGCAGGACGAAAGCCGGCGGGGAAAAAGAATACGCCCGGCCTTTGAAGGACTTGATTCGCACAGCCCTTACGAAAGAGCAGGAAGAGAAAGTGCGGGCCCTCAGCCGCGAATCCGGAGGAACGAAAGGCGAAGAAGGAGAGGTCGGCGTTGAAGTGCAGGAAGACGTAGCGGGTGCCGTAGAAGAACGCATCCGACGGCTCTGCGACAGCGGCGTGCAAATCTATTGGCCGTACAGCGAGAACTGGGACGGCGAAAGCCTGCCCGTCATCACCTTCGACCCGGGAGACGGCCTCGACACCAATATCGGCTGGCGGCTCACCCCCGACGGTTCCCTCGCCGAGGAAGTCACCGTGGATGAGACGATGGCCCGAAATGGTTGCGTATGGGTCATCAACAGCAACGAAGACAGCGAATTGCTGCCCCTCAGTTATCTCCGCAAGACCGACCCCACCTGGGGCCTGCCCGACCACGGGACCCTTGTCGTCGGAGCGCCGGGAGTCCCCCGGGGGACTTGGGGAACGCCCGAAGGGACTAAGGCCGCAACGAAGAGCAAGACCCTGCTGCTCAAAAAATTCACGGCCAAACGCCATTTCGACAACTGGTTCTGCGGCGGCTCGGAGTTTTTCATCAAAATCGGAAAGGTAGAAGACTTCAAAGCCAAGACCGAAGCGGAAATGCAGCTCTACAAACCCAGCATTACGGACTTTATGGTGGCCGTCAAGCGAAAAGACATCGGAAAAGAACTGGACTTCAACGCCCTGCTGGTCTCCGAATGGACTGACCAGTTATCGATGTGCGCCTTTCTGATTACCGAAGACGACGGCGGCACCCTCACCCAATGGAACTGCAACGCCGTGGTCAAAATCAACTCCAAAAGTTTCGGTTTTGAAATCAGCATCCCCATCAACTCCAAAGACGACATCGTCTGGCGCGGCCAGCTCAGCGGCAAGTACATCAACGCCACCGCCAACCTCACCGGTCACTTCGGCGACGTCGATCTTGTCTTCGAAGTCGTGGAATACTAGCAGGATTCGGCTTTGAGGACCATTTCACAGCGGGGGCAGTCGAAGTCGAGGCGGAAGCGGCGGCCGTTGTTCTCCAGAAAGAGCGGGGCGGCCGGTACGGAGCCCCTGCGGGCTGACGAAGCGTCCGCTCCCTTGCCGGGCGTCGAAGAGGCGGAGGAATGCCGGCGATGGGGACAGAGTCCCAGTTCGTAGCGGATGCAGTAGCGGGTACGCATCAGTTCGGCATCCGGCTGATGGTTCAGTTCAAAGGCGTTGAGCGGGACCTCCGGGAAACGGCCCCCGCCATCCGGAGATATGGAAACGGCCGCTCCGTCTGGAATACAAACAGCGGAAGCGGCCAACGAATTGGAGAGGTTGGCCTTATAAGAGAAGTCCGAGACCTCGATGGTATCCGAAAGGTGGGCGTGATGGAGCGGACGGGCGTGGACGGCTTGCGTATCCAGCTGTTCGCAGAGTTGCCGGCGAAGTTCGTTGAGCGTCGCCACGGAAAGCAAGGGAAGAGGGGCGGCAGGGGCGAAAGAATTATCTTCCGACGCATCCACATACTTACAATGATAATGCCCCGATGTCTTCGAAAGTTGCTCTTGCAGCAGGGATTGCATGCGCACTTGATTGGAAGCGACGGGAGCCTCGAGCGTACGACGGACCAGCGCTTCGCGCCCGTCTTCACTGACAGCCGTCGCCAGCAACTGCCATTGCGAGGCATCCTGCGAAGATGACAGCACACCCGATGACCAGTCACCCCCGACTCCACCTTGAACCTCCAAGCGAATCTCCACTCCCATCGTCCGCTTGGACGGATGAAAGGACAGCTTCTTTTCAAAAGCCACATCCAGATTGCGGAAGATTCGCGCACCTTTATAAATAAATGCCGGTGGCTGACATCCCACACGAGCCCGCACGGTAAAAGCCGAACTTTGCACCGTATCCACACGAAAGCCCTCTATGCTGCCATCCCGGGCCACAAACGAAAGGCCGTCGCCCGGAGTGAGACGCACAGACGTATTCCGTCCTTCTATTTCTATGAAATTCCGCCCGAACAACCGCACCGTACCGAGGTATTCCCCCATTCCTTTGGGCGCATCCATCGAGACCCATCCGCTCCCCTTTTTTCCATCCAGGTACAACTGGGCATATCCCCGATTGAAGGTTTTGTCCGGGTGGGGAATGAACTTGGTTTCCACATGCCCGAACGACGCCCTTTGAAACTCGTCCGGATGAGCGGCAACAAAGGCATCCAGCGCCTGGGAATAGGCCGTCACCACATTGCGTACATAGGATTCGTTTTTCAAGCGTCCCTCGATTTTAAAAGAGCCTGCCCCGGCCTCAATCAAATCCCCCAACCGCGTCAACAAGTTCAAATCCTTGAGCGACAGCACCGCCCTGTCTTTCAACAAAACCTTTCCCGTTTCATCATACAACGTATAGCGGGAACGGCAGGCCTGTACGCATTCGCCCCGGTTGGCGCTGCGTCCGCAAAGCGCCTCGGACAGATAACATTGGCCGCTGTAACAGACACACAAAGCCCCGTGAACGAAACACTCGAGTTCCACACCCGAGGACGCGGTCGCTTCCCGAATGCGCCGTATCTCCCGCAGTGACAGTTGACGTTCCAGAATCAGACGCGAAAAACCGGCCTCCGCATAACGACAGGCCGATTCGGCATCCCGAATCGCACACTGGGTGGATGCGTGCAAAGGAATTGTAATTTCTCCCTTCGCGGCCAAGGCCAGTAAAGACAAGTCCTGCACAATCAGCGCATCCACGCCCGCACCTTGCAACGCCCGCACCAGTTCCACCACGGAGGTCAGTTCGTGCTCATAGACCAGCGTATTGACGGTCGCAAAAATCCGCGCCCCATACCGGTGGGCGTAGGCACAAAGTTGTGCAATGTCCTTCACGCTGTTTCCCGCATCCTTGCGTGCCCCGAAGGAAGGACCGGCAATATAAACCGCGTCGGCACCGCAGTCAATGGCTGCAATGCCGACGGATAAAGTCTTGGCAGGCGCGAGAAGTTCGAGCAAACGCATCCCGGCCCGGATTAATTATTTCTTCAGGATATTGATGGTCTCTTTGATCTGAGCTGCATCCTTGGCGTTCGGGGAAAGCTTGAGATACTCCTGGAAGCACTCGACGGCCACTTTCTTGTTGTCAAGTTTGGTACAGGCGTTACCGGCGATCTTGTAGGCGGTCGGATTGGGCTCAAAATCAATGGAGGTCATCGCATCGTCATAAGCACGATTGAAATTGCCGGCCTTGTAAGCGGCATTGGCTTTCTTCTGGTAGAGTTTGGAAAGTTGTTTCGCAGCAGCTTTTTCTTCGCCCAGACCCATGGCAATCTTGAAGGCATCTTCGGCGGCATCCACATTACCGGCCATATTCTGGGCCTGGCCGAGGTTGAGAGCGGCTTTG
Source organism: uncultured Bacteroidales bacterium (assembly GCA_946408295.1). The sequence continues at coordinate 870 of CAMJRT010000142.1, read as the reverse complement.
CCATTCTGGGGATCCAACTCAAGGGCTTTCTGATAAGCGTCGGCGGCACCAAGAGCGTCTTTGTTTTTCAGCAATTGATTGCCTTTGGCCACATACACGGTAGGAAGCAGCTCATTCACTTCCGCCACTTTCTCAACATCTTCGTATTGGGTAGCCACTTCAAGGGAAAGTTTCAGTTGGTCATAAGCCTTGTCATATTCCTTGTCCTTCAAATAATCTTTGGCAATGGAAAGAGTGAAATTGACGATGTTGGTCTTGCAATTTTCAATAAGGGTATTGCGCTGTCCTTCTGCATCCTCAGGACATGCTTCCGCTTGCTTGAGAGCATCTTTAAACGCATTCAAAGCCGCAACTTTATCTGCCTGAACCAAACCGGCCGCATTGTTGTACGCTTCCATCGCTTTTCCCAGATCCTGGGCCGAAACCGCCAGCGAAATCATCGCAACGGCCACAACAAGAAAAATCTTTTTCATAATCTTTTCTATAAATTACTTGGTTTAATTTTCGCATTCCTCGGGAAGACACTTTCTCCCTTCAACCTGCGAAGATAGTAAATTTTATTGTAAATTTGCAAAAATTAAACCACGAGTAGATGGCAAAATCGAAAATATTGCGTTGGATGTGCCTTGGGGTAACAGGATTAGCGTCACTGTACCTGGGCGCCCAAACCCCGTCCATTCCCGACTTGAAAACCGACAAGGCCATCATTCAAGGACAGTTGGAGAACGGAGTGCGTTATGCGCTTTGGCCGGATGCGAGTTTCAAGGACTGCTTCACCATCAGCCTGATTCAAAAAGACAGTATCTGTTTTCAAGAGAAATTCAATGCCGTCCGCAAAGGAACGGCCTGCATCAAATGGGATTTTCAGGA
>CAMJRT010000141.1 GCA_946408295.1 uncultured Bacteroidales bacterium | reverse complement strand
TTCTTTTTTGATGTTTTCCGCTTCTTCCCGGGCGGCTTTCAAAATACTGTCACCGCGTTTTTTCATCATCAGACGGGCCAGTGCCAGTGCGATACCCGCCCCGATGACAAAACTTCCGGCGGAAAAAAGAATGATTTGGGTGATATCCATATAATCTACCTCCTATATATTTAAAAAAAACAATGTACCATCCCTTTGTCAAAGCAGGAAGAGCACATTGTCCTCGTGATGATTGATTTAAAAGCCGTCCAACGTATTCGCCAGAAACCAGTCTGACAAGATTTGGGTTCCGCAAGTATTCAGTCCACCCGTTCAAGCGACGGGCCCGGCTTCCCACTGCGAGTCGCCCTGTACTATATGAGTGTTGTTTCAGCCCGAATATAGTAGGACGGCTATTGATCAGTCTTTTCAAGATAATGGGCGAGTTGGGCCTGCAAAGACTCCAACTCCTTATTTATCAGGTCGATTTCTCTCTGGCACCGAATCCTCACCTTGCACTCGTTAAAGGCGATGAAGATCAACAAGTCTTCGAGTTGCGCGTTGGTAAACTCCGTACGCCTTTGTTCGATGGTTTTGTCAATGACGGCGGCAGCTCTGCGATAAAGTTCCTCCTCGGCCTCATCCTGGGCCATAAGAGGAAAAGTCCTTCCCGCTACTTTTATGTTTGCCCTGTACGCCATTGACTAACTCATTAGACTCAAACATTTGTCGATTTGGCGAATCATCGCGTCAATCCGGGCTTTGAGCCGGGCGCTGTCCTCGCCGGTCGCGGCAAATGCCGTTTTCAGGTTCAGATTGTCAATCGTCTGCTTCAATGTGCTTATCTCTTCCTTCGCATTGTCCACTTCCGTTTCCTTCTTCCGTAAAAGTTCCTCCAGCCGTGCATTTTCGGCTTTCAGCACTTCATAGCGCGAAATCAAATCTTCAATATTCCGTTTAATTTGTTCGAGCATACGGTCTAAGTCAACAGAAGCAGGCAAATTTGACTTACAAATATAATCATTTTATATTTCCTGTCAAAATTTAACCGTAATTTCGGCCCCTATTTCAGCCAAAAACTTTGTCCTTTGCTGACGGAAGCGTTGGGTCCGACCATCACCACGAACTCGCCGGGTTCGCTGCCATAACTCATATCCGCCCGCCAGAAACGGAGCATCGGCTCATCAATGGTGAAAGATACCGTGCGGGACTCGCCGGGCTTGAGGCCGATTTTCTCGAATCCTTTGAGTTGCTTGACGGGACGGGAGACGCTGCCCACCTTGTCGCGAATGTAGAGTTGGACCACTTCTTCGCCCGCCACCTTGCCGGTATTTCGCACCGTCACGGATGCGGTGACACTCCCGTCCTCCTTCATCTCGGTAGCGCTGAGGGTCAGGTCGGAATACGCAAAATCGGTATAACTCAGCCCATAGCCGAACGGATAGAGCGGCGCATTCCAGCAATCCAGATAATTGGACTTGTATCTTTGCTTCTTGCCATCCGTGGCCGGGCGCCCGGTGTTGAGCATATAATGATAGACCGGGATTTGCCCCACGGCACGCGGGAAACTCGCCGTCAGCCGGCCCGAAGGGTTTTCTTTGCCATAAAGGATATCGTGCAGCGCCTCCGCCGCCATCATACCCGGATGCCAGGCCATCAGGATAGAAGAAGCAATCTCGCTCTCGCGGGACAAATCCAAAGGACGGCCCGCCATCACCACCAGCACGACCGGCTTGCCCAGCGCACACATTTTTTCCAACAGTTCCCGCTGGTCTTCCGGGATGCGGATGTCAGTGCGGCAGTTCGCCTCGCCGGACAAGGTATAGTCTTCGCCCAGCACACAGACAATCTTGTCCGCCTCTTCGGGGGACACGATGCGGTCTTTTTTGAAAAAGTCGGCAATGGACACGACCCGTTCGACCTCCGGCTTGCCGGCCCAGCACCCGCAATAGGAGCGCACATCCGTGCAAAGCGGACCGACCAAAGCAATTTTCTCTCCTTTCTTGAGCGGGAGCGCCGCATCCGGGTTCTTCAGCAGTACCATCGACTTGACGGCTTCCTGTTTGCTCAGCGCCAGATTTTCTTTGCTGTAGGTAACCTTTTTCGCGCGCTTTTCATCGATATAACGGTAAGGGTCATCAAAAAGTCCCAGGTCGTATTTGAGTTGGAGAATGCGACGGCAGGCCGTATTCACCAACTGCATATTCACCCGCCCCGATTCCACCAGGCCTTTCAGCGTCTGCTCGTACCCGCGGGAGCACATATCCATATCGGTTCCTGCTTCGAGAGCCATACGGGAGGCATCGGCCAGATTTTCGGCGCAGCCGTGTTGGAGAATCTCTCCGATGGAGCCGTAATCGGTCATCACCACACCCTTGTAGTTCCATTCCTTACGAAGGATCTGGTCGAGCAGCAAGGGATGCATCGTGGCGGGAATGCCGTCATATAAATTGAACGAAGTCATCACGGAAGCAACCCCAGCATCGACGGCCGCCTTGTAAGGAGGCATATAGAATTCGCGCAGACGACGCTCGCCCATCTCGACCATCGTATAGTCACGGCCTCCTTCGGGGTGACCGTACGCCGCATAGTGCTTGAGGCAGGCGGCGATGGTCAGCGGGTCGGACAAATCCGTTCCCTGCACTCCGCGGACTCGGGCGGCAGCAATCAGCGAGCCCAGATACGGGTCTTCACCGGCTCCCTCCGCAACGCGCCCCCAACGGGGATCGAGGGCAATGTCCACCATCGGGTTGTAGGTAATGGTAATGCCGTTGGCGGCCGCTTCCTGTGCAGCGGCACGGGCACATTTTTCAATCAAAGCCGGATCCCAGGTACAACTCTCCGCCAAGGAAATGGGGAAAGTGGTGCGGTAGCCGTGAATCTCGTCAAATCCGAAGGTCAGGGGAATACCCAGACGGCTTTCTTTGACAGCCAGGTCCTGCAAACTGCGGATATAATCAAGGCCCGTGGCGTTCAAAACATTACCCAGTTTTCCGCTGCGGATGTCCTCCGTCAGGTCCTCGCCCGATTTGGGACCGGTCACCACATCTCCGGGGGCACTCTGGAGGTTCATCTGACCGATTTTCTCTTCCAGGGTCATCTTGGCCAACAGTTCTTCCACGACGGGATTGGGTTTGCTCTCCAACAACGGCTTGACCAGGGGCCAGAGGATGTCCACCGTCCGTTCGAAGGCGATATCGGTGGGATGCGTTCCGTCCGCCGTAGACATCCCGTCAGGGGTCAGGAAGTCCTTGGAATCCACGAAATAAATATTCGCATCCTTCATCTGGCGGCGGAATACCACATCGCGGGCCGCTTGCTGGATAGCGGCACCGATGGAGTCCGCTTTCATATCGAAATTCCGGGCTTCACGCCGTTCCGTCTGCATAAAAACGATGGGCGTAGTCGGGTGTGCCGCACGGATGATGTCCACAAACGGGTCGAAGTTCGCATAAATCTCTTCGGGGCCCGGATTGGAAAATGCATCGAAGATAAAGAGTTCGGCATCGACCTTGGCCGCATACTCGGCCAGGGACTTTTGCATCTTGAAATCGCCGCTGAAACCATAATTGATGGCATAGACGCCGTGTTTGAGGCCGAGCAGACCGGTATAGCACTGTCCGGCGCGAGTGGCGGAAGCGCCGTGGGTGATGCTGGAGCCTCCGAAAAGAATCTTATGCCGGAAGGGATTGCCCATCGGCACGATGGCCGCTCCGGGATCCACGCCCAGGGACAGGCTGTCACAACGGTTGTACAACGGAAGGTACAACAGGCACTCTTTGTCTCCCTCGGGCATATGGGCTATCAGCCGGGCGTGATGGTGCCGCCTGTCGCCTTTGAGGTCCGGCTTTCCGGAAGCGGCATAGCGCCACTCCCCTTTGGCGTCCTTGATATACAAGTCCAACCCTTTGCAGCCGATGGGGTTCATATTGGAGAGGACGGAGGATTCCGTCACCCATCGGGCATCAAGCGCCCGGCTGTCCGTCTTGAACACGACAGCCACGCCGGCCGAATGGGCCGCTTTGCGGTTGACGCTCTCTTGCCGGAAATCGAAATCTTCAATCCGGCGGAAAGGATACTGCCGGGTCGGGAAAGCCTTGCCGATCACCGTCAGCGTGGCGGCATCGACATATCGGAATTCTTCGGCTTGCAACGGAGCAAAAGCCGTCATCAGCCCAAGAGAAAGGACCAACAGGAATAACTTTTTCATAGAATTACTTATCTTGGACACAACGGACAGACCTATCCAAAAGATATGCCTCACAAATATAAAGATTATTTTTTGAAAAGAGGAACCTTCGCGGCTTATGACGCGCATTTCTCATTGTTTTTTGGAAGCAACGGACGGTTCGGCCGCCTGCCT
>CAMJRT010000140.1 GCA_946408295.1 uncultured Bacteroidales bacterium | reverse complement strand
ACGGCACTCCCATCGCCATCAGTTGGGATTACCTGACCCGCCGTTTCGGACTGCCGCAGCACAATGCCGTCCAACGGACACTATACCGCTTTTCCCATTGGTTGTTCGAACTGGACCGGGACAAGAGAACCTGGCAAAAATACCTTCGAATCTGCGGATTCACCTTTCACCTGGCGGACAAGATGCGGCGGCAACGCATACTGGTCGTCTGGCATATCTATTACAAGGATCAGATACCCTGGTTTCTGGAGAGATTATCGCAGATTCACGCCTGCGACTGGGATCTCCTGGTAACCGGAACCATATTGGGCGAAAAAGAAAAGCAACAAATACGCCTGTTAAAAGCGAACGCCCGTTTCCTGTCCACGGAAAATGTCGGCTACGATATCTGGCCCTTTATCAGCGCCATCCAACAAACAGACCTGGGTGATTACGATTGGATTTTGAAACTGCACACCAAATCGCCGGTCGAAAAAGGGACAAGCATCCGTTTCGCCCACCGCAACTACCGCGAGTATGAATGGAGAGACGCATTGGTCAACCCGTTTTTGCGGGACAAACGCCATTGGTACAAGATATTGAAAAAGCTCCAAAGGAATCCGCGGTGCGGAATGCTCTGTTCAAAAGAATTCTATATCCGCTCCCGACGCTGGCCCGAAGACGGCGCCCTGCTGGATGAAGAACTGGAACGCCTGCATATAAGCACACAGGAAAGACGATTCTGCGCCGGCACGATGTTCCTGATCCGCGCCGACCTGCTCTCGCCCGTGTTGAAGCGCCACCTTTCACCCGAAAACTTCCCTTCAGAAAGCGTCAGCCACGGAGGTGGAACCCTCGCACACATCTATGAGCGAATTTTTTCACTCCTTCCACCGGCGCAAGGATACAAAGTCCTGCTTGTTGGGAAACGGATATTTTTCTAATTTTGCGGCCATGTTACAATTCATCATACGCGCACTGATGCGGTTTTTCGGAATGTTTCCATTGGGTTTCCATTATTTCAACGCCCGATGGATGGCGTGGCTGCTGTACCGGGTCGTCGGCTATCGCCGGGACGAAGTGCTCATCAACCTCACCCGTTGTTTCCCGGAGAAAGAATACAATGAGCTCAAGGTCATTGCCAAAGCTTTCTACCTGCATTTCGCGGAACTGCTTGTCGAAAGCATCTGGTTCGGGGCCTGCCAGAATCCCGGGCGCCTGCACAAGGCCCGCATTATGGAAAACCGGGATGTGGCGATGATGAACGCCTTGTACGACAAATGTCCCAGCGTGATGGTGATGTATTCGCACACCGGCAACTGGGAACTCTATGGCGGCTACGACCAATATGACTACAGCAATGAGCCGAAAAGGAGTTATGAAGCGAATTTCTGCGTGGTCTATCGCCAACTTTCCAGCAAACTGTGGGATGATATCATACGCCTCAACCGCATCGCTCCGGTCCGCGACAAGGAGAATTTCAGAGGCTATGTGGAATCCAAAAAGATGGCACGGTATGTCTATGAGAATAAAGACAAAAAAATCATCTACAATGTCAATACCGACCAGCGTCCCTATTTCAACGCCCCCCATTACATCGAATGTGATTTCCTGCATCACCGCGTCCATACGATGTCCGCTGCGGCCGCTCTGGCCCAAAAGTTCGGAATGGCTGTGGTCTATCTCAACCTCAATCGCACCCGGCAGGGACATTATCTGATGGAATTCACCCCCATCTGCGAAAATGCCAAAGATATGACGGTCGAAGAGATGATGCAGAAGTATTTCAACCTGTTGGAAGAGGACATCCGGCGCAATCCCGCCAACTACCTTTGGACACACAGAAGATTTTGGTTCTAAAAAGGAAGGATCTATGAAACGGATAGCAGCGATTACGATGGTCAGAAACGACGATTTCTACCTCAAGAAATGGACGGCCTGGTACGGGTCCCAGATTGGGGAGGAGAACCTCTATATCTTTCTGGACGGAACGGATCAGCCCATCCCGGATTGGTGCCCCGACGCCCACATCACCCCGGTTGAAAAGATTCCCGGACAGGTGGTCCAGGCGGAAAAACACCGTCTGAAACTGCTTTCCGACGAAGCGGCCCGCTTGTTCCGCGAGGGATACGACCTGGTCCTCGGCACCGATGCCGACGAAATCCTGATTGTGGACCCGGCCCGGGGCGAAAGCCTGGCCGAATATCTCGACAAAGCCGACATCAAGACCAGCCTTTCCGGCCTCGGCGTGGATGTGGGCCAACATTTGGACGAAGAAGGCGACATCCGTGAAGACGAGCCTTTCTTGAGCCAACGCCACTACGCCCACCTCTGCACCCGTTACACCAAGCCCTCCGTCCTCGCCGGTCCCTATCAATGGGGCAGCGGGTTCCACCGCGTCAAAGGGCACAATTTCCACATCGGGAAAGACCTCTACCTCTTTCATTTCGGCTATTTCGATATGGGGCGCATCCAGGCTCGTTTCGCCGACAAGGACCGTGCCGCCGCCGGCTGGACCAAACATCTGAAAAAACGCTCCCGTACCATCCGCTACTGCACCGCCCTTCCCAAACACGACTGGGACAAGACCGTCGGATGGGTACGGATGATGCAAAGCCTTTGCCGGCCCCCGTATGCCTGGAACAAACCCGGTATGCTCGAACTGCGCATCGTGGTCCGTATTCCCGAACGTTTTCAAAAGATTATCTGAGTATGCTCGTCTCCGTCATCGTTCCCATCTACGGCGTCGAAGCTTACATCGCCCGTTGCGCCCGCTCCCTCCTGTCCCAGACCTGGCAGGAAGCGGAATTCATTTTCGTCAATGACGGGACCCGGGACCGTTCGATGGAAGTACTCGCCGAGGTGCTGGCCGAATACCCGCAGCGACGCATAGAAATCATCCACCAGGCCAACGCAGGCCTCCCCCAGGCCCGCAGGAGCGGAATCGCCCGGGCACAGGGCGAATATATCCTGAATGTAGATTCGGACGATTGGCTGGAGCCGGATGCCCTGGAACAAGCAATGAAAACGGCATTGGCGACCGATGCCGATTTGGTCCATTTCTCTTTCTGGAAAGAATACGGGCATCGGCGCAAACTCGACCGAGAACGCCCTTACACCGAAGCGGACAAGCCGGTTTGGCTGCCACGGCTCTACCGCGACCGCGCCTATGGATATATTTGGAACAAACTGGTGCGTCGCAGCCTGTTTAACGGCATTTTCTTCCCCCACTACAATATGCACGAAGACATTGTCTTCTGCACGCAGGTGATTTGGAAAGCCCGGCGCATCGTCGCACTGGACAAACCCCTGCTGCACTACCGCAGAGACAATCCCCAGGCTTCATCCCGGGACGGCAATGCCCGTCGCCGCCTGCAAAGCGCCCGCAATATGCTGGATTTATATGAATTCTACCGGGATTCGCTCCCGGGCTCGCCCGTGGAGCCCGTCCTGAACGACATTATATTACGGGGGGCCTGGGCTGCTTACCGTTACGACAAGGGCCTGTTCGAGCAGCGGCCCTACCTGCGCGAAGCCGCCGCCCGACTCCCTTTGATTCCCGGACACAGGGTGCTCCTCACGCAGCAACTCCTTTTAAAATGCTGGCTTCACTTATGAAAGTCTCCGTCATCATACCTTTTTACAGCGTAGAAGCCTATATCGCCCGCTGTGCCCGTTCCCTGCTGGAACAGACCTGGCAGGACATCGAATTCATCTTTGTCAATGACGGGACCCAAGACCGGTCGATGGAGATTTTGTCCGAGGTCCTGGCCCAATACCCGGATCGTGCGGTGAAAATCATCGAGCAGCCCAACGCCGGTCTCCCCCAGGCCCGTTTGAGCGGATTGCGGCAAGCCAGCGGCGAATATGTGCTGCACGTAGATTCGGACGACTGGCTGGAGCCCGATATGGTGGAAAAGATGGCGCGGGCCGCCCAGGCCGACGATGCCGATATGGTATATTGTTATGCAATCAAAGAAATGGGGAACGGAAAAAGGCGGCTGATTCGCGATGGCCGGTATGCCGACTGTCCCTCTTTCGCCCGGGATATGCTGCAATTCCGCGCCCACGGCTATCTCTGGAACAAACTGATTCGCCGGAGCCTCTTTCGCAAAGACCTTTTCTATCCCACCATAGGAATGCACGAAGATATGGTGTTGCTCGCGCAGGTGCTGGGCTTGGGCCGGCGTTGTGTACGCGTCCCCGAAGTCCTCTACCACTATCGGAGAGACAATGCGGGCACCATTTCCCAACAACAGAAGAATGTGCGCGATGTGGATTCCGCCCGAAGTTTCCTGCAACTGTACGCCTTTTGGAAGGACCGTGCCGACATTCCGTTCCGCCCTTACCTGCCCTGGCTCTTTCT
>CAMJRT010000139.1 GCA_946408295.1 uncultured Bacteroidales bacterium | reverse complement strand
CGATTCCGATTTCTACGCCTTCAAAGGCTACTCCAAGGTGGAAATCGACGACAGCATCGCTAAACTGCGTATGTTGATCGGCCGTTTGCAGCAGCAATTGCAGAAACAGAACGCCCCCTCCATCAAGGGGACCTACCTCATCTTGAAACCCGACGAAAAAGGCGAGTTCCCCAGCTTGAACCAGCAATACCTGATGACGGATGCCGAGGCCTGCAACGCCGTGCTCAAACAGGCCGCGACCTTCAGCGCCCCCCTGTTTGCCCCCGTACAGCAGATTGCCCTTCCCGTCCCCGCCTTCAGTCCTCTGCTGAACCGCGATTCACTGATGGAACTGGCCCGCTACCAGATGACCACCAACAGCCGCATTGTCACCCCGTCGGATGTCAAGGTTTTCTGCCGCACCTTCCTGCTGATACGCTACGGCATCGCCGGCGAAATGATCCGCAGCGTCAGCGTCACCACCCGGCCCGACACGACATCTCCCACAGGATACTCCATTTTCGCAGACATAGTCTTGAACGACAACCCCTTCATCCTGCGCAGCCTCTCCGGCAAGAAAGAAGCCATCGCACTGGTGATGGAGAAGATGCTTTCGGTGCGCTCCAGCGGCCTATATCCCATTAAATTGACGATTAATATCCAATAAAATATGGAAGAACAGGAATTCTTTTTGAACATTATGTACAAGAACGAAAGGGTAAAATTCCGCGTGGTAAATGCGAAAGCCCCTTTGAGCTCCTTGATGCACAACTTGCGGCACGTCACCGGCAAGGACGGAAAGTTGATTTTCGACTTCCCCTCCATCGACAACAGCGGCGCTCCCCTGGACTATTTCTTCGGGAAAGAAGACCCCGAAATCAAGGAAGTACGGGTCCTGCGTCCCCGGATCGGACACACCGACCAGACGCTGGAAGATTATAACGTCCACAACGGGGACACGTTGTATGTGATTCCCGATCCGTTCCCGGGTTAGTCGATGACGGGCCGGGATAGAAGGTTGCTCGCCGAACGGGACGGGTTGCGCAAAAGGCTCGAAGGCCGTACGGACATCCTTTGCCGGGAAGTCCGCTGGAACCGGGAGAACATTCCCACCGCCTACGAACTTGAGTATCGCATCAAGAGTCTGTGCGGCATCCGGGAAGATGGGAGTCCGCTTTTTGCCGACCGATTCGTTATGCGGATTGATTTGCCCGAGGCTTATCCCGACATCGACGCTCCCCCCTCCTTCCGTTTCCTGACCTGCGATGAAACGGGGACGCCCATCCCCCACCCGTGGCATCCCAATATCCGCTACAGCGGAGATTTTGCCGGAAGGGTGTGCCTGAACGCGATGGATACCCACGCGGGACTGGCCTGGGCGGTCGAAAGGGTCGATAGTTATTTGCGTTACGAACGCTACCACGCGCTGAATGAAGCGCCCTATCCGGAAGACCAGCGCGTCGCGGCCTGGGTGATCCGGGAAGGAGAACCGAATGATTGGATTGTATTTTAATACTATGGTACGAAAATTCATATTCTGCTGTCTGACAGCCTTGTGTATGGGAGTGAATATGCACGCCCAGTTGGCGAAGACGGCCCATGTCAGCGGGAAAGAGCCCTTCACTGACAACATTGAGATGTCCAAAGACTTGAAGGACACGGACCTGATTGTCAAATTCATCTTCAACGAAGGGGCCAACACCCTGACGGTGCGCTTGATTTCCTATCGGGGGCTCTTCGTATTCCGGGACGATGTCCGTTACGGCCAGGTTGTCACGTGGCTGCATCTGCGTCCCGAAAAATTCCCCTACCCCGTCAAGACGGATCCCAAGGCGGAGTACTATGTGACCGACCGCATCCGTCAGAGTATCAAAGGACCCTTGGGCAAACAATTGTTCCACCGCTGGATACAGGTTGACGGCCTGCAGCCCGTTCCCTGTGAATACAATATGGTGAACGACGCGATTGAGCAGACCTTTGACATCCAGCAGAAGCGTTCCGTGGTACAGGTAACTTTACGGGATGTATTCCTGATGGACCCGGACAAGAAGGAGGGCAAATACAGCATCGTCTATTGGAAAGACCTCAATCTCCGCTATGACGTAGCGATTGTCCGAGATCCCTGCTTCGGCAAAGAGCAGGAAATCAGTACAACGAAGCTCTCGTATGAGGGCATCAAGGCGGCCTACGACTCCCTGAAAGTGCGGTATGGCAGCGGCATCGTCCAGACGCGCGAAAGCCTGGCCATTTTCACCGAAATCAAAGCCGGACTGACGGGCCAGTACCCCAAGAAGAACAGCGACAGCGATTGTGAATGCATCTATCAGACGGTGGATGCTTACAATATGTATGTGGACTCCATCGCCCGGATGGAAGTCAAAATACCGGAAGCGGTGAAAGCAAGCATTGTGAGAGGCGTCAATCCCCAGTCCTTGCTATCAAAAGCGCAAAAATTGGATATCAATGTGTCCCGCTGGCTGGCTTCCGGTAATGCAAAGGAGAAAAAGGACATTGAACGGGAGTGCGTCAAGATTGTCAACGCCGGCAACAAGGAGATTGAGGATAAAGGACTTTACACCGCCGAACAAAAAAATGCCGCATCTACGTTCAAACGGGCAGAGGCTTACTTCAATAAAACTTGCGGACGATGAAAAAACAGTTTCTCCTGATCAGCCTTTTGCTGATGGGTTGCCTGTCGTTGGCGGCCCAGCGTGTGGGTGAGGTCGAAGGAGTGGCGGATAGTTTTGACCAATTCAACGAGACGCTCAAAACGCTGACCAAAGACCTGGACCGCGCGAAAGATGTGATTGCTCTGGATCGTTTTGACCAAGCCTTTACGGATTTCAACCGACGCTGGGACCTTTACTACCAGGCCAAGAGCGGCTTGATTGGCGGCAACAAAGACTTGTTGGAAGCCTGCACGGTCTTTTTAGCAGACAAGGAGAATTTGGGAAAGGCGGCCGTCGACAAACGCGCCGCTGTCGAAGGCAAGGCCCATTTTGCCGAGGCTGCAAGCTTCATAGCCCAGAAAGACACGGTGTATCGCCGTTATCTCAAAGCGGCCAAGCGTTATTCTCAGATTTCGGCAACCGCCAAACAGCTGGCCAAGATTAAAGCAAAAGAGGCCATTCTCACTGGGAAACTGGATGCGCATTACGCAGCGGCCATCGCCGGGGCGCAAGCCAATCCCGAACTGAAAATCGACGAACTGCAGGAGAAATACCTCGAATTGAAGAATTATTCCGCGCAAATTCAGGCCTGCGAATACAAGCCCTTCATCCAGCGCATCAAAGACTGGCTGATGTCTTTCGCCGCCATCGCAATGATTTTGATGTTCGCCAATATGGTATGGAGCAAGTACCAAGCGTACAAACAGATGCGCGAGAATATGAAGAAGATGCAAAAAGAGATGCATAAAAATGACGATGAGATTCCTTCGATATAAGACTGTTATGAAAAGATTCTACCCTTTACTGCTGGCCCTCGCCGCCTTCGCAGCTTGCGATGATGCGAAAGACTTGATGGATGTGGACGAAGAAGAAAGTCCGAAAGAAAAGCCGCAGAAAGTCCTGCAAGTCACCAAAAGCGAATTCTCTGAAGATGCGAAGACGATTACGCTTTCGACGGTCCTGACGAAGGACCTCGGCGACATTCCCATCGACAAGGAGGATTCCGTCCAGGTCAAAGTGCTGGAAACGAGCCTGTCCGATAAGCCCGTCTATTTGCAGCCGGTTTTCACGGAGATGTACCGCACGGGAACGAAAGAGATTGTCGCCGCGGACCTGCATATGTCCCTCATTGTGGATATGACCCTGTCGCCGAAGCTGGTCGAAGCGCAACGCTCGGCGGCCCGCCAGATTGCGACCGTATTCGGCAGCGACAATATGTCCATCGTCTTTTTGCGCGGAAGCGGGTTATCGAGTTCATACGGAGCAGCGGATTTCGTGCTGGAAAATGATTTTACGCCCGATGCTGACGGGGGCAACAAAAAATTGCTGCTCAACGCCATCCTGACGACCATCAAGGCGGCCAAAGACAGTACGGTCGCCCATCCCGGACGCAAAAACATCGTGTTGGCTTTCTCCAACGGCAAGGTGTACAACGGTTCCCGTACCATCGACCCGCAACATTTCAACCGGCAGGAAGAACTGACGCAGATATGCTCGGAGGCGGACCCGTCGATGGCGTTCTACTATGTCAATTTCGCGCCCCAGAATGCGCCGGGCGAAGCGGAATACTTCCTCAAGAGCTTGTGCGAGAGCAGCAAGGGCTTTTACGAAAGTAGCTTTTCGTGGAATACGATGGCGGAGTATTTGTTTGCGGCCTACGGCATTGAATACACCGATTATAAAATCGTATTGACCAACCCGG
>CAMJRT010000138.1 GCA_946408295.1 uncultured Bacteroidales bacterium | reverse complement strand
TAAACCATCTTAGTTTAACCACCCCAAAAGTGTCAACCTTTCTCAGGGAAGGTCAGAGTTCGTCGTTTTTTTCCCCAAAAGTTGGTAAAACGTGGTGATTTTGGGGAAATAAAGAGTGTTTGTTTCCCCAAAATCTGGTGTTATGTTTTGTTTTTGGGGAAATAAAGATTATATTTGCAAAAAAAACGATGGTTGGTAGAAATTTAGAACGAAGACAACTTGATAATTTATACAACAGCCATAAATCTGAATTTGTTGCTGTTTATGGAAGAAGGCGTGTAGGAAAGACTTTTCTTATCAAGGAGCATTTCAAAGGGAAATTTTCATTTTGGCACACAGGCCTTTCTCCATATGACAGGGAAAAGAAAAATCTTCTCCAAGATCAACTAAAGGCTTTCCATATTTCATTAATGGGATTTGGGCTCAAGGATTCTCCGGTTCCGAAATCGTGGATGGATGCTTTCTTTTTGTTAGAACAACTGATTGAGAGCGATGGTACAGTGGGTAAGAAAGTTATTTTTATTGATGAACTTCCCTGGATGGATACTCCTCGTTCTCGTTTCATCCCCGCGTTTGAACATTTTTGGAATGGCTGGGCGTCAAGGAGAGATGACATTATGCTAATTGTTTGCGGTAGTGCCACTTCCTGGATTGAAGATAATCTCATCAATAGCAAAGGTGGATTGTACGGGCGGATTACGCGAAAAATTCATTTAAGTCCCTTCTCCCTTTCAGAGTGCAAAGCATTTTTTGACGAAGCGGGCGTTAGAATGTCATTGTACGACATTGCCCAGTCGTATATGATTCTGGGGGGAATTCCTTATTATCTGGGAATGTTCGAACCAGACTGTTCTCTTGCGCAGAATATTGATAATTTATTCTTTTCCAAGGATGCGAAACTGGAGGATGAATTTGATCTTCTATTCGGCTCTCTATTTGTCAATCCGGAACAGTATAAGAGTCTTATCCGGGTTCTGGCGGGAAGGCATTCGGGATATAGTAGAGAAGAGATTATTGAATTGACGAAAACTCAGGGAGGAAAGAGTTTGACAACGCAACTGAAGTCTCTTGTCGCGAGCAATTTTATAGTGAAATATCAGGCTTTTGGCGGGAGAGAACGGAAGATTTACCGCTATCGTTTGTGTGATGGCTTCTGTCGTTTCTGGCTATTTTTTCGTGATAAAAAACAAATATCTGACAGAAAATTCTGGATGAATAATGTCAAATCTCCAGTTTTGAATACCTGGCGTGGCTATGCTTTTGAAGAAATCTGTCTGAATCATATTGACGAAATCAAAGAAGCCTTAGGGGTAAGCGGGGTGAATTCAAAAGAGTCGCAGTGGGCCTTACGCGGCGATGATGATGTCGACGGAACGCAGATAGACTTGGTTATTGAACGAGCCGATAATGTCGTTAATCTTTGCGAGATGAAGTTCTATAACGAAGAGTTCCGCGTGACAAAGGAATATAATAAGAAACTGTCTCATAGACTCAATCTCCTTCAGGAAAGAATCCCCAAACGACATGTCGTGCATATGACGCTTATTACAACGGAAGGCCTGGCCCCCAACGAGTATATGAGCGCCTTTCAAAAAGTTATTACACTTGAGGATTTGTTTGTTTCCTCTCGCTAAGAATTAGACTTTCTCTTTCCGGCCGGTGCGGCGGGAGCGTTCGGCGGCGAAGCCCATCAAGTGGGATTCAATGGAAACATCGATGTCGCTGGACAGACGGTTGGGATCGTGGTGAGCGACGGCTTCCACAAAATCGCGGACCAGACGATGGTCGCCGCCCCCGTGGCCGCTTCCGGCATATTCAGGAATCTCAGCTACCTTCTGGTTCCAGTATTTCTCCTTACGGGTCAGGAAGTCCCAGACGTGAAATTCTTTCATATCGCCGTCAATGTATCCTTTCGTACCCATAATGCGGGTGCGGCGTCCGCCCCTGCAGGTGAAGGCGTCCATCGTGAAAGAAGCCGTGATGTTGTCCTCGAAGACGATATCGGAGACATAGTGGTCGGGCTGGTCGTTGTCGCAATGGAAAACGCAACGCGCGAAGCGGTTGTACTTGGGCTCTTTCATCCGGCTGAGGATATGCTCGGGATTCTTGTCGCCGTGAAGGTCGAAAACGCCGAGATGCTCTTTCCATTTACAATAGATGGTGATGGCGTTGTAGGGACAGGTGTCGGCATGCGGGCAGCCGTCCGTGCAGTAGGCGGGAGCGCCTTCGGGGGCGTTTTCTTTCTTGAAATAATACAAGTCGCCGTCTGCGGTGATGGTTTTGCAGGGCTTGTTGATAATCCAGCGCAGAATATCCAGGTCGTGGCAGGACTTGGCCAGGATGATGGGCGTGGTATCCTTGGAGCGATGCCAGTTGCCGCGCACATAGGAGTGAGCCATATGGGCGTATTGGATGCATTCCATATGCTGGATACTGACGATGTCGCCAATCAGTCCGCTCCGGGCCACTTCCCGAAGAGCGATGAAGTAAGGGGCATAGCGCAGCACGTGACAGACAGCCACGATGCGGCCTTTCTTTTTGGCCAGGTCGCGGATGGCTTTGCATTCTTTTTCTGTGGGGGCGACGGGCTTTTCCAACAGGAGGTCGTAGCCCAGGTTGAGGGCCATCATAGCCGGATCGTAGTGCAGGTTGTCGGGCGTCGCGATGACGACGGCATCTGCCAGTTTCTCCTTGGAGGCGAAAACGTCCCGAAAATCAGCGAAGCGCATTTCAGCGGGGACATTGTGTTTGTCGCCCAAATAATTCCTGCGCTCCTCCTGCGTATCGGCAACGCCTACAACTTTCATTCCCTGCGGGAATATCTCGGCATAGCGGGCATAGACTTTTCCCCGGTTACCGCATCCGATGACGATGACCCGCACGGGATGGTCCGTGTCGGGCGTAAGGTCGCGAACGGGTTGGAGTCCGGTCAGCGGTTCGGCGCTGGATTTTGTTCCGGCTGCCGATGAGGATTCTGCCGCGCTGGCGGAGGGCAAGGAAACAGTGCTGCCGGCGGCTACCAGCAGCCCGCAGGATTTGAGAAAGTCACGACGTTTCATAATTCGGTATGCATTAAGAGGTGAAGGAGTTTCGTTGTTGTCATTGAGGCTTCTGGGCGCCGTAGCCGGCGACTTTGCCGAAGAGGTCTTTGGCTTTTTCCCAAGGATATTTGTTGCAGTACATACTGGGACGCACGATTTCGCTGCCCTGCTGGTTCAGCCCGAAGAGGCGGTTGGCCTGGTTGGCGGCGGAATTGGGGTTGTACGACTGCGAGGAAATGATTTTTAGCGTCATAAAGCCCTCTAGATAGGATTTGTCAATGGCGTTGATGAAGGCCTCGTTCTCCGGCATTTCTACATTGCCTTCGTACTTGGGGCCGATTTGCTCGGCTTCTTCAATCCGGGCGGCGGAGACGGAGATGGTGGCGGCGCCGGGGGCGGCCAGTTCCAGGTCGCGGCGGTTAGCGAAGAAGTAGTTGTCGTAGAGGTTGCTGACTTTGGCGCTCTCCATCGCTTTGTTGGACTCGTAGAATACGCGTTCCACCGCGCAGTTGCTGTTGCAGCCGAAGATGTTGTTGTGGACATCGATGGTGCGGATGCCGTTCATGAAGCGGAAGCCCTGCCCCATATCCTCGAAGGCCTTCGTGCGCGTCCAGGTGAAGAGGACCGTGTTGTGGTGGAAATCAAGGGAGACCAGCGGGATGTCGGCCTCGCGGACATTGCCTTTGACCTGGCAGGCGGCGTAGCGGCAGGCAATGAAAATGTTGTTGGAGATTTCCATATGCCCTTTGCCCATCAGCGCGCAGATGCCGTAGTCGCGGCAGTTGACGAAAATGCAGTTGGAGATGCGGATATTGCCTTCCACATCCAGGTGCAGTCCGTATTGGTCCCCGTTGGCGAAGCCGACCTTGGGGCAGTTCGGAGAGGCGTTGGGCTCCACGAAACGTCCGGTCAGTACACCCTCGTTGGGGGTTCCGGTGACGGGATTTTTCACATCGGCGGCGCAGTAGATGTTGTTCTCGCCGAAGTCGAAGACAAATCCGTCAATCACCACTTTGCTCTCCGGACCGCTGTAGCCGTACGGACGGCGGGCGTTCAGGTTGAACAGAGGGGCGGTGAATTTCTGGTCGCCGGGCTGAAGTTTGGTCACATATTTGGTGATGTTGCGTTCGCTGAAATCGGGGGAGTAGCCTCCGTAGAGGCTGATGAATTTGCCCATTTCGTGGGTGGCGTTGGCAAATCTTCCGCTCTCGATGTAGCCCCGGTCGAGGCTGCCGAGATAATTGCCTTCGGCGACGAGGATGGTGTCGTCGTCGCTCGCCGCGTCAATGGCTTTCTGCAAATCCTTCATCGGTTTGGCGGCGGTCAATCCGTCGGAACGGGCGGAGCCGGT
>CAMJRT010000137.1 GCA_946408295.1 uncultured Bacteroidales bacterium | reverse complement strand
CTACCCCGGACCAGATCCTGAAAAAACACAACCCGAAAGACTACGATTTCGCTTTGCGGGAAGATGTGTTGAATGCGCTCAAAAAGGCTCCCTGCAAAGGATGGAACGGCTGGGGAAAAGGCGGGATGAAAGTAGACTTCATTACTGACAATGACATTACGGGCGGCAACTCCGGCTCACCGGTGCTCAATGCCCGGGGTGAGGTAGTCGGCCTGGCCTTCGACGGCAATGCCGAGTCGCTGGCCAGCGATGTGTCCTACACCCCGGAGTACAACAAATGCGTCTGCGTAGATATCCGTTACGCCCTGTGGGTGCTGGATGCCTATCTGGGGATGGACCGCATCCTGAAAGAACTGGTCCTGGTGCGCTAGCGTAATCTCACAATTTCGGGAAGAAAGGTGAAAATTTGTATAACATTTTTGAAAATGTTATCTATTTTTCTTATTTTTGCCGAGAAATTTAAACGGATTCTTAAAAGGAGTTTCTATGAGTAATGCTGTTGCAATGAAGCGCCAGACGGCGTTCCGGCTCGACAAAGAACTATTGTTTTTTTTGAAGCGTCGCGCCCAAAAACAAAACAAAACCCTCAACGCGTTTGTGGAGGAAATCCTTCGCAGGGAGGTGGAAGCCGATATGGAGATTAGGCCGATTATTGACGGCCCGATTGAGATTTCGGAAGAAGTGAAACGGATGTTCCCGCAAATTTCAATCTCGCCCGAAGAGATAGCCGCCGACGAGCGTCTCGCCTACATTCTAAGCAAATGAGTATGATGTACATTCCTCAAACCGTATTCGTTGATACGAATGTCTTTATGGACGATTTGACCGGGCGTGTGGGAAGCGACTCCGCAAAAAAACTTTTTGAGTTGGGAGTCAGCGGGAAATTGCGTATCTGTATGTCCTCGCTTTCGGTTGCGAATATTGCCTATCTTGTAAGAAAAGAACTTTCTCGTGAGAGAATGTTGGAGGTTTTTAAGTTGTATCTCCGATATTTCGTCATTCAGGATCTCGGAGATGTGGATGTCCTGCACGCGACGAAAAGCGATTGTCCGGATTTTGAAGACGCGCTCCAGATTTCTTGTGCGCAGACGCCGTCCTGCATCGCGATTGTGACGAACAACAAAAAACACTTCGAACCCTATACGGATATGCCGGTTTTAACGCCCGATGAATTATTGGACAAATTGACTCGGGCGTCTTAGATATATGCCGCAAGAACAGCGTTTGTTCGGTTAGAGATAGTATTTGACGCCGGCGTTGAGGATGCCTTCCATTCCGACGCCCAACTCCACAAAGCCGCGGAAACGGCCGCCGAATTCGATCCCGACGGGGGAAAGTTGCGCGGCGGGCGCCCATACGACATTCGAACTGCCCCCTTGCGTACCGTCCGCGTCTTTCTTGGTGAATCGGTTCAAAGACATTCCGGCCCCCAGGCCGACTTTGGTGTACATCGCGACGCCGGGCTTCTTGAACCAGTAGAATTTCGAGGCGGCCATCGCGACAATCCAGTTCAACGCGAATTTTCCGGTGACGGCCGGGTCTTCTTTGCCGTGAAAGCCTGAGTACACCCGGGTGTAACTGAGTGTTCCGCCGACGGAAACGGTTTTCCCAAGGCTCCGGTGGTAACTGACGCTGATGCAGCCGGTCGAGTGAAAGCCGTTGAATTGCATCCCGTCAATGGCCGTCGGAATGACCAACATCGTGCCGGCAAGCAGAGAGACGAAGGTCTGGATGGAGGCAACGCCATAGTAGACGGCGATGTCATTGGGATATTTGTAATAGTCCTCGGGAGTGAACGCGCTCGCCTTGAACGCGCCCGCGCTCAAGGTCAAAAGCAACAGAAAAGATACGATTTTTTTCATCTTTGCAGTTTTTGAACGGTTTTTAAAAATGCCCGTACGCGGGCGACATATTCGGCGGGATGGTCGCGGTAAGCCATCGCGTGTCCGGAGCCTTCCGCTACCCACATTTCTTTGTAGCCATTGACTTTGGCGTCGTAGTTCTTTTGCAGGTTTTCAAAGACCACATAATCATCCGCGTCACCGTGGATGAAAAGCATAGGGCGGGTGCAATGGGCCAACCGGGCGACGGAAGAGGCTTCTTTGAATCCCCATCCGTAACGTATTTTGCAGGCGAGGCTGGCGAAGTTGAGAATGGGGAAGGCCGGCAGGCCGAAAGCGTCTTTAAGGTTGTGGGCGAATTGGTCCCAAACGGAAGTGTAGCCGCAGTCTTCCACAAAGGCTTTGTAGTAGGCCGGGAGTTCGTCGCCGGAGAGCATCATCGTGGCGGCGGCCCCCATCGACACGCCGTGGACGACCATAAAGTCCTGTCCCCAGATGTCGTGTGCCATTTCGCCGAATCGCTTGATATCCAGACGGTCCAGCCAGCCCATCTGTACGGCGCGCCCTTCAGACAGGCCGTGGTAATGCAGGTCGGGGACCATCACGTTATAGTTGAGGGAATCGCGGTACATCCGCACGAGGTTGAGGAAGCAAACGTGATTGTCAGTATAGCCGTGGACGACGACGGCCGTTCCTTCCGCTTGCTCGGGATGCTGTGCGGCGGTGAAGAATCCGTGCAATTTATATCCGCCTTCGCCGGTCAGGGTCGTGTCGCGGATGAGGCTATGGGTGCGGAGGCTGTCGTACCAGGCCATAACGCCGGGGTAGCGGCTTTCGGTTTTAGCGCGGTCGCCCTCGATATCATCCCCGTGTTCTTCGGGAAGCAGGGCGTAGGAGCACATATAATTGCCTGCGATGCCCAGCAACACGAGCAGGGCGGCGAGAATGATGCCGAAAAGGGTCAAAAATCTTTTCATACATTCATATTTTTTACAAATATAGTCTTTTACTTTTGAAAAAACCGTAACTTTGCCCGTTCACGTAAGAAGTTAAGAAAATGGAAGATAGAAAAGACGAGGGCTTGAAGGCCCTGGGGCACGAAAGCCAATACATTCATAATTATGCGCCCGATCTGCTGGAATCCTTTGAAAACCGGCATCCGGAAAACGATTACTGGGTACGTTTCAACTGTCCGGAATTCACCAGCGTATGCCCCATCACCGGACAGCCCGACTTTGCGGAAATCCGCATCTGCTATGTTCCCGGCGAACGGATGGTCGAGAGCAAAAGCCTCAAACTTTATCTGGGCAGTTTCCGCAATTGCGGGGCATTCCACGAGGATTGCGTCAATATGATTATGAAAGACCTCATCGCGCTGATGGCTCCCAAATACATCGAGGTCACCGGTTTCTTCACCCCGCGCGGGGGCATCAGCATCCATCCCTACGCCAATTACGGCCGTCCCGGGACCCCGTGGGCGGAGGTGGCATTCAAACGCCTGAGCGAAAGGGAATAAAGAGATGGCGAGGCCCCGTTATCTGGTCATGGTTGCGGCCGGCAGCGGCCATCGGATGGGCGGCGATATCCCCAAGCAGTTTTTACTGTTAGGCGGACGCGTCATTCTCCAGCGTAGCATCGATGTTTTCCGGCGGGCGGTTCCGGGCATCAAGGTCGTGACCGTCCTTGCGGCGGAGTGGAAGGAATACTGGCGGGACCTGTGTATGCAACATCGTTTTTTCTATCCCCAAAGTCTGGCGGAAGGTGGTCTGACTCGTTTTCATTCCGTGCAGAATGCCCTTGCCCAGATTCCTGACGAGGCCCTCGTCGCCATCCACGACGGGGTGCGCCCCTTGCTCAGCGAAGCATTGGTGCGGGACCTGTTCCAACGGGCGGAAACGGCGGACGGGGTGATTCCCTGCCTGCCCGTAGTCGATACCTTGCGCTGTCTGCAGATGGCAGACGGAGTAGGGCGTTTCAGCGGAAAAGTCCTGCCGGCCCGTTCGGAACTTTATGCGGTACAAACTCCGCAGATTTTTGATGCGGCTCTGCTGAAAGCGGCCTATACCCTGCCTTTCGAACCCGATTTTACGGACGATGCTTCGGTCGTGGAGCGTTACATCCGGCAGCAGGGTCTGCAAAAAAAGATTGAATATGTTCCGGGAGAAAGACACAATATCAAGTTGACGACCCCCGGGGATTTGCTTCTGGCCGAAGCCATTTTATCCACACGCTAATTTTCTTATTTTTCTCTTTAGGTACGTTGATTTTTTTCTTATCTTTACAAACTTTTTAGGGTTAGAAAAATTAACGTGATATGGCATTTTCCTTTTTAACACAAGAACTGGCCATCGATTTGGGGACCGCCAACACCGTGATTTATCAGAACGATCAGGTAGTGCTGGACGAGCCCAGCATCGTAGCCATTGAGAAATCTTCGGGGCGTTGTGTGGCTTATGGCCGTGATGCCAAGCGGATGCACGGAAGGACCAACCCCGGCATAGAAACCATCCGTCCCTTGAAAGACGGCGTGATTGCGGACTTCAACGCTGCG
>CAMJRT010000136.1 GCA_946408295.1 uncultured Bacteroidales bacterium | reverse complement strand
ATCGCGCCGTTCCACAGGCCGGGCAGTTCGAGCGCCTTGAGTTCGCGGCCCTCGTAACTCTTGCTGCTGATGAAGCCGGCTTCCTCGTCCACATACTTGAGCAGGTCGAATTTTTCGCCCTTGTAGTTGTGCAGGCAGCACACCAAATCCACGGGATTGAAGTGGGTGGCCTTGAACAAAGCGGCTCCTACCGTGTCGGACGCGGAGGCTTCTTGGTCCCCTTTGTTGATTTGCACGCTTTCCAGGATTTGCAGGGAGGTGCTGCCGTCTTTTTCAGCGATGATGAAAGGACCGCCGCCCGGTTCGCCCTCGTTGCGCACCATCCCGCAGACGCGGATGGGACGGTCGAGTTTGCGGCGCAGCATCGCCACGCGGCTGTCAAAGTCGGCACAAGCAGGCAGTTCGATGCACAGGACATCGCGCAGGAAGGCCTCGATTTCTGCGCAAAGGGCTTCGTCCGCCCCCTTGTCCAGGGCTTGCAAGTAGCCGAAGATTCGGTCGCGCAGTTCCATACATTTGCCCAGCAGCACTTTCTTGTAGAGGGCGGTGGTGGGCAGCAGGCGTTCGCACGCGACATTGTCGATGTTTTTGATGGACACGACTTCTTCGGACAGGGCGTTGAGGTTGTAAATCAGGGCGCCGTGGCCGGCGGGCCGGAACAGCAATTTGCCTTCTTTGGTGCGGAAGGGCTCGTTCTGGGCATCTACGGCGATGGTGTCGGTCGCCTTGTTCTGATACGTGAAACGGATGTTGTAACGCACCTCGTAGCGTTTCTCGTATGCCCCTTTGACCTCCTCGACGGCTTTTTCGAAGAGGGCTTTGTGTTCGGGAGAAATGGTCACGACCACATTGGCGCTGCCGTCTTCCCCGCGCATATAGTTCTGGGCTTCGACCAGGTGTTCGGCGATGGCGGTGCGGATTTCCCCGTCGGCATATTTGTGGAATTTCAACACGCCCTTGGGCTTGCTTCCGTAGCCCAGCCCCTTGTCGGTGAGGGTTTTGGAAAGAATGTCCTTCTGGCTCTCCGCCGTGGCTTCCGGCTGGCCGAAAAGGGCTTCGTCATAGAAGGCGAAGGAGGTGATGTTGCGTACGAAACGGGCGGCCGGGGAATCTTCGGGCAGGGGACCGCCGCCGTTTTCCAGGGTGGACAGACCGCTGAACAGGTCTTTGAACATACGAGAAGCGGCGCCCGAGGCAGGCACGAACTTGCATTTGCCGTTGATTTTCGCGTGCTCATAGTACGCCGCGGCTTCTTTCGCTTTCTCTTCGGAAAGCACGACAATCCCTTTGCGGTCGGTAGCGGGCGCTACGATTTTCATCCAAGGGAATCCGGATTTGAAACGGTCCATCTGGGCCTTTACATTGGAGACAGTAGCCCCCCGGGACTCTATCTGCAGTACATCATCATTGGTAAGCATATTGTAATCGATATAAATTTCTCGGCGATAATGGTATTCGGAGCGCATCTTTTCAAAATTTCTCGGATCCATCTTGAAGAGGAAATCGTCCGTGAAAATGGGATAACTGTATTGGAAGATGGTCGCAATCTGCGCGCTCGTCTTGTCGGTGAAATCGAGTTTTTGGGGCTGAATCATCGGGCTGGCCACCTCTGCGATGTAATCATACAGGGGCGTGATGCCGAAGCGGTGGGCGATGGCCTGCACGGAGAAGGTCGTGCCGTTCTGTTTGCCTTGCAGGGAATAACCGGCGATGTGCGGGGTGGCGATGTCCACCATCTCCATCAGTTCCAGGTCGATGTCCGGCTCGTTGTTCCAGGTGTCGATGGCGACGGCTCCGAGCCTGGGAATGGCCCGTTTCAACGCGGCTTCGTCCACCAGTTCCCCCCGGGCCGCATTGATGAAAATCGCGTTGTCCTTCATCCGGGCGAAGAAACGCTCGTCCACCATATTGCGGGTGCTCTCGTCCAGCGGAGTGTGCAGGGTGATGATGTCCGCCTGGTCGAGCAATTGCCCGAGGGAGCAGAATTTGCCGTCTTCATTGCCTTCCGCCGCCTCGCGCGGGGGGTCGCAGAGCAGCACCTTGAAGCCCAGGTGCCGGGCCAGGCGCTCCACTTTCTTCCCTACGTTCCCTACGCCGATGATGCCGAAGCAGCCGCCTTCTATCTTGATGCCTTTGCGGGCGGCCATTCCGTAGAGGGCGGAAAAGACATACTGCATCACGCCGCCGGCATTGCATCCGGAAGCGCTGTGTACCTCGATGCCGTGGGCGGCGCACCAGTCCATATCGATGTGGTCGGTGCCGATGGTCGCCGTCGCGATGATTTTGACCGCCGTACCGGCGAGCATCGCTTCGTTGCAGCGGGTGCGCGTGCGGATAATGAGGGCGTCCGCATCCAGGACGTCCTCGTGGGTGATGAGTTTGCCGTCGATGTATTTTACCTCGGCATAAGGCTCGAAAACGCCTTCGAGGAAAGGAATGTTCTTATCAGCTACAATTCGTATCATTTTAACACTATCTGATTGACATACCGGGTGAAAGCCTTTCCCCGGATGAACATCTCATTTTGAAAAAGGGCCTCGTTGATGCGGGCGGCCAGTTGCGTGCCCATCGTCGACAGGCGGCTCCGGACGACCGAAGAGGTGAGGGTGACATAGAGCGTACCGTCCTTGAACCATACATGGCCGGTGTAGCGCTCCATCCCGCTGACTTCGTTCCAGATACGGGCGATGATCTGGGCGTTGTAGGCAGGTCCCAGCCCTTCGGAAACCAGCCATTCCTGAATGGCCTGCCGGCCGGGGATGGGGTACTTCCTTTCAATTCGGTTCTCTCTGTTCATATCCTTTCGAAACGCCCTCCCTGCGTATGGAAATAGGCCCGGTCGGTGGTGGCTCCGTCGACGAGGGGCCGCAGGCGGTCGGCGCTGCAATCGGTAATGAAAATCTGTCCGAAATCTTCCTGCGCCACCATCGCAATCAAGTTGGCGGTGCGGTTCAGGTCGAGTTTGTCGAACACATCGTCCAGCAGCAGGGTGGGCGGAGTGCCGCCGCGCTGCTTCATCCATTCGTATTGGGCGAATTTGAGAGCGACGAGGAAGGTCTTCTGCTGGCCTTGCGAGCCGCAGCGACGGATGGGGTTGCCCGCCATTTCGAAGGCGAAATCGTCCCGTTGGACACCGCTGCCGGTAAATCCCATCCGGAAATCCCGTTCGCGTCCCCGCAGCAGCCATTCTTCCAGGGGGGCTTGCTCCAGTTCGCTGCGATAGCGGATGGACACTTCCTCCCGGCCTCCGCTGAGGCGGGAATAGTAATCCGCCACGACGGGCAGAAGTTGGGCGGTAAACTGCCGGCGGGCCTGGTAAATGACGCGCGATTCCCGGCCCATCTGGGCGTCCAGCACATCCAGCAGGGCGCTGTCGGTACCCGGTTCTTTGAGCAGGTGGTTGCGCTGCTGGAGCAGGCGTCCGTATTGCGAGAGGGCCCGCAGGTATTCCGCATCCATCTGGGACAGCACGATGTCGGCGAAACGCCGCCGTTCTTCCCCGGACTCGCTCACCAGCGCACTGTCGGAAGGGGAAACGGTCACGATGGGCAGCAGCCCGATATGGGTGGAAAAACGCTTGTAGGCCTTGTCGTCGCGCCGCAGGATTTTCTCGGGGCCGCCCCCTTGCAGGCTGATGCGGGTCTTGAGTCCGGATTCGAGGGCATACTGTCCGCAAAGCGCGAAGGAGGATTGGCCGTAGCGCACATTGTAGCGGTCCTGGCGGCCCAGGAAACTCTTGACCATACTCAGGTAGAAGATGGCATCCAACAGGTTGGTCTTGCCTTCTCCGTTGCCGCCGACGATGCAGTTGACATTGGGGGAGAAACTCAGGCGGGCTTCCTCAATGTTGCGGAAATCGGCGATGTGTATGGTTTCGAGCCGGGGCATAAGCGGTCTATTGCAGGGCTTTGATGCGGTCGATGCACACTTGCAGGGCATCGCGCCAGTAGGGGATGGTGAAGTCGAAATCGGCCTTGACTTTGGCTTTGTCGAGCACCGAGAAATGCGGGCGGGCGGCCTTCTGGGGGAAGGCGTCGCTCATACAGGGCTCTACGATGCAAGGGTTTCCGCAAAGTTGTCCTACGGCGAATGCGAAATCAAACCAACTGGCCACGCCCTCGTCCGTAATGTGATAGGTGCCGTTCGTGCGGTACTTGTCGTTTTCGACCACATCGAAGATGAGGCTGGCAAGGGTCAGGGCGCTGGTGGGGGTGCCGACCTGGTCGATGACCACCTTGATGCGCTCCTTCTCGGCGGTGAGTTTCATCATCGTCTTGGTGAAGTTCTTGCCGAAGGGGGAGTAGAGCCAGGCCGTACGGAAAATCAGGTAGCGGCAGTCGCTGGCGACCACGGCGAGTTCGCCGGCATATTTGGTCTTGCCATAGACGCTCAAAGGCTTCGCCGGAGCGTCTTCCGGAATGGGTGTGGTGGCCGTGCCGTCGAAGATGAA
>CAMJRT010000135.1 GCA_946408295.1 uncultured Bacteroidales bacterium | reverse complement strand
TCGCATTGCTGTGGTCGTGACGGCCTTCGCCCCAACCATCCAAAATCATCAAAAGTACTTTTCTGTTCATATTGTGTAAGGGTTTATTCTGATTTTCCACCTCCTGCGAGGTATGAAATAAATCTCGCAAAATTACGCATTTTTACGGAATTTTATTTATTTTTGTCTGATTATTTCAACTATATGAGAAGAAAGAAGAAAAAGAAATCCGCACCGGCCCGTGTGGTAGTCGGTATGGCAAAAATGTCGCGGGACGGCTCCCTGATGGTGAGAGTGGAAGGAGAAGAAGATGAGTATTATGTAAAATCCTCCCGCGCGATGACCGCGCTGGACGGAGATACGGTCAAACTGAGCGTCACGAAAGAACCGGGCGTCCGCGTGCGGCCCGAAGGCGTGGTCATCGAGATTGTCCAACGTTCCCGCAAGCAGTTCGTGGGCATCCTGCACGTCGTCGGCGAGCAGGCCTGGGTGCTGATGCAAGGCAAGAATATGCCCTACGACATTGCAGTCACCATCGGTGCCGACCGCCCCGGCAGCCTCATTCCCGAAGACGGCGACCAATACCGCCTCTTCAAAATTTACGACGAAGAAGGCACCGAACTCATCGCCCGCAAAGGCGAAAAAGTGGGGGTGGTCGTCGATTTCTGGAGACGCGGCGACCCCTGTCCCTCCGGACACCTGACCGACGTACTGGGTATGCCCGGCGAAAACAACACGGAGATGCACGCCATCCTGGCGGAATTCAACCTTCCCTACCGCTTCGAGCCGGCCGTCGCCAAAGCCGCCGACAGCATCAGCGAAGTCATCACCGAAAAAGACCTGAAAGGCCGCGAAGACTTCCGCAAGACCTTGACCTTCACCATCGACCCGTCCGACGCCAAGGACTTCGACGACGCCCTTTCCTTCAAAATCCTGAAGAACGGGAACTACGAGGTCGGCGTTCATATCGCGGATGTGACCCATTATGTCAAAGTGGGGTCCGCGGTGGATGAAGAAGCCAAGGAAAGGGGCACCTCCGTCTATCTGGTGGACCGGACCGTCCCGATGCTCCCTGAGAAACTCTCCAACAAACTGTGTTCCCTGCGTCCCCACGAAGAGAAACTCACCTTCTCCGTGGTGCTTGAACTCACCCCCGAAGCGAAAATCGTCTCTTCGCGCATCGTGCGCACGATCATCGATTCCGACTGGCGCTTCGACTACGAGGGCGCCCAGGCCATCATCGACAGCGGGGACGCGACCCTCGGCGGCGTGCCGGAAGCCATCGGACAGGCCGTGCTGAAACTCCACCAACTGGCGACCCTCATCCGTCGGAAGCGTTTCGCGGCCGGCTCCATCGACTTCAACCGCCCCGAAATGAAAGTGCGGGTGGACGAGACGGGCCGTCCGGTGGAAATCTTCCAGAAATTCAGCAAGGAAGCCAACTGGCTCATCGAAGAATTTATGCTGCTGGCCAACAAGACCGTAGCGGAATTCGTCGGCAAGGGCGCCGGGGAGAAACAGGCCGCCGGCGCGCAAAAAACCTTCGTCTATCGCATCCACGACGAGCCCAATGTCTTCAAAATAGACACCCTGCGCAATTTCGCCCGCAATTTCGGCTACAAAATGGGGCCGACCAACTCCGGCAAGGAAATCGCCTCCTCGCTCAAGGAACTCTTCAACGAAGCCGTGGGCAAGCCGGAAATCAACGCCCTGGAAATGATTGCCCTGCGCTCGATGGCCAAGGCCGTTTATTCGACCGACAACATCGGACACTACAGCCTGGCCTTCCCGTATTACACCCATTTCACCTCGCCCATCCGGCGCTATCCCGATATGATGGTACACCGCCTGCTGACGCTGTATCTGGGCGGGGGCGCATCGGCCTCGAAGGAAAGTTACGAACAACTCTGCAAGCACTGTTCCGACCGGGAACAGGTGGCCGCGGAGGCGGAACGTGCCAGCACCAAGTACAAATTGGTTGAATATATGTCCGAGCGCATCGGGGAGGAATTCGTCGGTCACGTGTCCGGACTCACCGACTGGGGAATGTATGTCGAGGTGGAGCCGACCAAAATCGAGGGGATGGTCCCCCTGCGGGAAATCACCACGGATTTCTTCGATTTCGATGAAGAAAACTACCGCCTGGTGGGCCGCCGCACCCGTCAGACCTATTATCTGGGCGAAGAAGTCCGCGTCCGCGTCAAAAACACCTCGCTCGAACAGAAACTGCTGGACTACGAGTTGATTCCCGATCCGGACAAAAAGGCGGACCCCAATGTTTTCAAAGAACGGTCCCGTCATCATTCGGAAAGTCGCTCCAACGCAGGCGGCACCCCTAAAAATACAAGACAAAAACGCAAACGATGATGGACAGAAGAGAATTTCTCAAATCCGCCCTGCTTTCCGGCGGCGCGCTCCTGATGTGCGACTGGAAAGAAGCCTTTGCCCGTGGCACCCAAGATCCCCGTGCCGGCAAAGTCTGGCAAGGCTGGAAAGAGGGAGAATTCCAGATTCATTTCATCTACACCGGCGTCGCCGAATCGATGTTCCTGATTTTTCCCGATGGAACGACGATGCTCATCGACTGCGGCGATTTCGACGCGGCCGCCCGGGGCGAGAAAGCCGTTCCCATCCTGCCGAACCCCTCCCGCCACGCCGGAGAGTGGATCGCCCGCTATGTCACCCGCGTCAACCCCGCCGTCACGGACGTGGATTATATGCTGCTCTCCCACTACCACAACGACCACGCCGGCTCCGACCGTTTCTATGCCGGCAGTGATAAATTCTATGCCGAAAAAATCATCCGCGACGGAGAAGAATACGCGCTCAGCGGATTCAGCCAGGCGGCGGAGACCTTACATTTCAAGCGGGCCATCGACCGCATCCATCCGGACAAGGACGAAACCCTGGCCTGGGCCGACAAAGACACGGTGGAGCATATGCGCCGCTTCTACCGCTATATGGAAAAGCATCGGGGCCTGGCCATCGAAAAGTTCCGCCTCGGAGCGACCGACCAGATTGTCCTGCTCAAGAATCCCGGGAAATACCCCGATTTTTCGGTCCGCAACATCTGCGGAAACGGCTGCATCGCCGACGGGAGCGGCCGCATCACCGACCTGTTCGCCGCCCGGCACGCCGTGGGCAAGACAACCAAGAACGAGAACGCGATGAGCCTGGGACATATTTTTACCTACGGGGATTTCCGCTTCTACACGGCCGGCGACTTCTCGGCCCGCTTCAAAGACCCGGACGGCACCCCGCGCTTCATCGAAGACGATATCGCCGCCGTTTGCGGCAGCGCCCACGTGGCGAAACTCAACCACCACGGTCACCATTCGATGAGCAAAAAACTCGTTTCCGCCCTCCGTTCACAGGTCTATGTCAGTTGCGTCTGGGACCAGTTGCACAACCTTCCGGATACGATGGAAATCCTCGCCGACCGCAGCCTTTACCCGGGCGAGCGCATCATCTGCCCGACCATCATGCCGGCGCAGCGGCGGGCCAAGGACGGAAACGCCGACTGGATGAAGGATGTCGCCAAGGAATCCTACGACGGCGGACACGTCGTCGTCAATGTCGAGAAAGGCGGCAAGAAATACAGCGTCACCTACCTCACGGCCGAAGACGAGTCCATGACTGTCAAGAGTGTACTGCACTTCGATTGCAAGAAATTATAGAAAGCCGAGACCAACAGCCTCAGCCCGGCGAGGCCTAAATGACAGGAAAGGTGTCGATGTTTTCTTTGAAGACGACATCGACGGGACTGTTGGACTTGTGTTCTTCCTCCAGGCGCCCATACATCAGATAATGCAGCAGGGCCTCCACGCCGGAAAATCCCTGGCGGACCGGATGCTGGTCGATGACAAAGGTGAGGGTGTTTTCCCGCACGCAGCGGGCATTGCCCTCGGTGATATCATAACCGCCCACACAGACATCCGTACGTCCGATTTCCCGAAGAGCGTCCGAAATCAGATAGCCCGTGGAAATCATCACGGCGATTCCTTTGACACCGGGGTTCTCCTGCAAAAAGGCGGAAACCTCCGTCTTGATTTTTTCCGGATCATCCGGAGAATAAAATCCCTCCTTGAGTACCCGCTGAGGATGGATGCAGGCATAATAATCGCGGAATGATTTCGTACGGACCAGCGAGTTGTTGGACATCAGCGTACCCACGCGTTTGGGAAGGAAAATCGCCACTTCCGCATCGGGAGGCGTGAACGCGTCGGTCATCCGGGCCATCAGGCGGCCGCAAGAGAACTGGTCGGCCATATGGGAGGAACAGGGATTGATCCCGTCAATCCGGCCGTCGACAAAGCCGAAAGGGACCCCGCGCTTTTCCAATTGCCCGCAAAACGCCCGGGTTTCCTCCACAAAAATAGGCGAAATCAAGACGGCGGAACACGGCTCGCCCAAAATCTTTTCGAAAACCTGTCTGCAAGAAAGCGAATTGAAAGGGTCGAAGAACGCGAAATGGCAGTCGATGGGAATATCCGCATACTCGGTGAGCCCCTTGCGTAC
>CAMJRT010000134.1 GCA_946408295.1 uncultured Bacteroidales bacterium | reverse complement strand
AAGTACAAGCCCCTCATCAAGTACCTGAGCGAGCCCGGCATCAAGCAACTGCTGCAGAAGACCGAGGATTACTATATGCAGGACAACGAGAAGGAGATGCACATCGCTACCGACCCCTTGTATTTCGTCCTGAACGAAAAGCAGAATACCATCGATATGACGGACAACGGCCACGAGGTCCTGGCCCACGCACTTTCCGACCCCGATTTCTTCGTGATTCCGGACGTAGGAAGCGCCCTTGCCGAATTGGAGAAAGAGAACCTGCCGCTGTCCGACAAAGTCCGCCGCAAAGACGAGATTATGGCGGATTTCGCGCTCAAAAGCGACCGCATCCATACGGTGAACCAACTCCTGAAGGCCTACGCGATGTTCGAGAAGGATGTGGACTATGTCATCATCGACAACAAGGTCAAAATCGTAGATGAGCAGACGGGCCGTATCATGGAAGGCCGCCGCTGGAGCGACGGGCTGCACCAGGCCGTGGAGGCGAAGGAGAATGTGAAGGTGGAAGAGTCCACGCAGACGATGGCGACCATTTCCTTGCAGAACTATTTCCGTATGTACCACAAGTTGGCCGGTATGACCGGTACGGCGGAGACCGAGGCCGGTGAATTCTGGAGCATCTACAAACTCGATGTGGTGGTGATTCCGACCAACAAGCCCATCGCCCGTATCGACCAGACGGACTTGATTTACAAGACCGAGGCCGCCAAGTTCAATGCGGTGGTCGCGAACATCGAGGCGTTGATGAAGGAAGGCCGGCCCGTGCTGGTGGGTACCACCGATGTGGAGACTTCCGAGAAACTGAGCCGTATGCTCCGGATGCGGGGCATCAATCACCAGGTGCTGAATGCCAAGCAGCACGCCCGGGAAGCCGAGGTGGTTGCGCACGCCGGTCAGCGGGGGATGGTGACGATTGCGACCAATATGGCCGGTCGTGGTACCGATATCAAGTTGTCCGATGAAGTACGCGCCGCTGGCGGTCTGGCCATCATCGGTACGGAGCGGCACGACAGCCGCCGCGTAGACCGTCAGTTGCGCGGCCGTGCCGGCCGTCAGGGCGACCCGGGTACTTCCATTTTCTACATTTCCCTGGAAGACAAACTGATGCGCCGTTTCGGCTCCGACCGTATCGCCGGACTGGTGGACCGTCTGGGAATGCCCGATAACGAGGCCCTCGAAAGTCCGATGCTGTCCCGCCAGATCGAGAGTTCGCAGAAGAAAGTCGAGGAGATTCATTTCGGCACCCGTAAGCGCCTGCTCGAATACGACGACGTGATGAACTCCCAGCGCGAGGTGATTTACACCAAGCGCCGCAACGCCCTGCAGGGGGACAAAGTGGAAATCGACGTGCTCAATATGATGCAGGATATGGCCCAGATTATCGTGGAAAACAGCCGGGGCTATGATTACGCCTCTTTCTGCGAGTATGTGATGACCACCTTGTCCGTGGATGTGGATTTCGACGAAGACTTCTATAACAGGGCCCGCAAGGAGGAAATCGTTTCCCGCCTGCTCGACCATATCCAGGACATCTACCGGCGTCGTATGGACACGATGGCGGAAAAAGCCTATCCTTTTATTAAAAGGGTGTATGAGGAGCAGGGCTCCCTCTACGTGAACATCGCCTTGCCCATCACCGACGGGCGTCGCGTCAATCCGATCACCTTGCCTTTCAACCTCAAGAAATGCTATGAAAGCAAGGGGAAGGAAATCGGCCGCACCCTCGCCAAGTACATTACCTTGATCCAGATTGACAATCTCTGGAAAGACCACCTGCAGGCGATGGACGACCTCCGTCAGTCCGTGCAGAATGCGTCCTACGAACAGAAAGATCCGTTGCTTATCTATAAGTTGGAGAGTTTCAACCTCTTCACGGAGTTGCTGGAAAACCTCGACAAGAACATTCTTTCCTTCTTGTTGCTGGCCCAGATTCCGCTGCGTGATGCTTCCGAGGCCCGCGAGGCGGCTCCTGCCCGTCGTCCGGATCCCGGCCGCTTCCAGACCAGCCGCAGCGACAGGGTGACCAACGGCCCGCAAGAGCGCAGCCGTATGCCCTTGCGCGTGGAGAAGACGGTCGGACGCAACGACCCTTGTCCCTGCGGCTCCGGCAAGAAGTACAAGAACTGCCACGGAAAAGAAAATTAGTTAAATATGTGTTTCACATCCAAAACTATGGCTAAATCAGATCAACCGGTCAACATCAATACGATCAGTCGTATTTCCCAGGGTACCTGTTTCAAAGGTGTGATGACTTCTCCCTCTGATGTCCGTCTGGACGGTATGTATGAGGGAGATATCGTTTGCGAAGGAAAGGTGGTTATCGGCGACGACGCCCGTTTCAAAGGCAATATCACCTGCGAAGACCTCGATTTCTGGGGCAAGGCGGAGGGCGAATTCTTTGTCAAGGGTACGCTTTCGATGCACGGCGGCTGTGAAATCAAAGGGAATATCCACACCCGTAAACTCTATGTGGAACTCGGCGCTTCTTTCAATGGCAATTGTTCGATGAAGGAAGACGAGGCGGTGGTGACGGGCGCGTCCTTGGGCGCGGAAGAGTCTGAAACAGAATCTGCCCGGGAGTAAAGGACTGACACTTTGTCAGCAAAAGACCGGTGGCAAATTTTTTGTCATCCGGTTTTTTATCAATTAACAGTCAAGTTATGTCTAAGAATAAGAAAGAAAAAGTGGAAGAGCCTGTCGTTGAGGAAGCCCGGCAGGAAAAAGGCGTAGAGCAGCCCGTCAATGAGTGCGAGGCGCTTCGCCAAGAAGTGGAGACCCTGAAAGCGCAGGTGGAGACCGATAAGGATGATTATCTGCGTCTCCGGGCGGATTTCGAGAATTTCCGCCGTCACGCTTCGGAAGACCGGCTCAAACTCATCACCAATGCCTCTGCGGACCTGATTAAGGGGATGTTGCCGGTGCTGGACGATTGCGAACGGGCGATGAAAATGATTGCCGACACACAAGGGGAGGACAGCCCTTCGCTGGAAGGCGTCAAGATGATTTATACTAAATTGTTTGAGTACTTGAAGTCCCGTGGCCTGGCCCTGATTGAGGCCAAGGGCCAGCCTTTCGACACCGACAAGCACGAAGCGGTGGCTCAGTTCCCCGTTCCGGATGAGGCCGACAAAGGCAAGGTCTTCGATGTGGCGCAAAACGGTTACACCCTCCACGGCGAGATTATCCGCTATGCGAAGGTGGTAGTAGGAATTTGACAAAATGGCACAGAAAAGAGATTATTATGAAGTCCTGGGCGTAGGCAAGAACGCTACGGAGCAGGAAATCAAGAGCGCCTATCGGAAAATGGCCATCAAGTACCATCCCGATAAGCACTTGAACGATACGGAAGCGCAGAAAAAGGAAGCCGAAGAGAAGTTCAAAGAGGCTGCCGAGGCTTATTCCGTACTCTCTGACCCGGACAAGAAGGCCCGTTATGACCAGTTCGGCTTTGCCGGTGTGGAGGGAGGAGCCGGCGGCCCCGGCGGATTCAGCGGGGCCGGCTGGGAGAATGTCAACGATATTCTCCGCGATTTGTTCGGCGGGGGCTTCGGTGGTTTCGACTTCGGGGGCTTCGGCGGCTTCGGGGGCGGCGGGTCCGCCCGTGGCGGCCGTCGGGTCTATCGCGGACGGGATATCCGTACACGGGTCAAACTGACCCTGGCGGAGATTGCTTCGGGCTGCGACAAGGAGATTTCCCTGGAGCGCAATGTCCCGTGCCCCGACTGCGGGGGCAAGGGCGCGGCCAACGCTTCCGATATCAAGGATTGCCCTTCCTGCCACGGCACCGGGCAGATCAAGCGGGTGGCTACCGGCTTGTTCGGGATGCAGACCGTCCAGTATTCTACCTGCCAGCAGTGCGGGGGTGAGGGAAAGATTGTCTCCAATCCTTGCAAGAGTTGCAATGGGACGGGCTTGATTCGCAAACGCCAGACAGTCAAGGTGCATATCCCCGCCGGCGTACAGGATGGGATGCAGATTACGGTGCAAGGCCAAGGTCACGGTGCCAAGAACGGGGGAGTCAACGGCGATTTGCTGCTGGTGATTGAAGAGATTCCTTCCCGCGAGTACAAGCGCAACGGTCCGGATTTGCTCTATACCCGGATACTGACCGTCAGCCAGGCCTGTCTGGGTTGCGAGGTCCAGATTCCCTGTGTGGACGGGACGACGCACCGCGCCAAGGTGGAGCCGGGTACCCAGTCCGGTTCGATGATCAAGGTTCGCGGAAAAGGCCTGCCCAACATCGACGCTTACGGGCGCAACAACGGTCGCGGAGACCTCTATGTGCGCTATATCGTGTACATCCCCAAGAAAGTGTCCCGCGAAGAGAAGGAGTTGTTGCAGAAACTCGATCAGAGCGAGAATTTCCAGCCCGTGGAGAAGAACAATGATGATCGTTCTTTCTTCGATCGCTTGAAACAGATATTTGATTAACAGATAGAGGCTATGTCCATTTTATTGCCGTCGCTTCGCGACCCCTCCCACTTCGTGGGCCCCTCCCTCTCATGATGCCGAGGGTGGCACAGGCAATAAAATGGAAGCATAGCCTCATAATAACTATTTAGG
>CAMJRT010000133.1 GCA_946408295.1 uncultured Bacteroidales bacterium | reverse complement strand
TTGACCTTCGGATAATAGTGATAAAAAAGGGTGCGGAAAGAATCGTGATCCCCTTTTCATCATTTTCATCCGGGACCAAGGTACGCATAAATACCTTGACCTTCGGATAATAGTGATAAAAAAGGGTGCGGAAAGAATCGTGATCCCCTTCAGCAACCTTTCTTACAATGAGTTCCTCGCCTTCAAGCATCTTCGTTGGTGACTGCCGGAAATAATGGCAGACCCACAAAGATAAAAAAATTTATTTATTTGTGTATCATTTATCCCCCTCCCCCGAAATTGCTTATTATACAAACAAGTCGTCCATTGTGATTTGTTTTTGAACGATGCCGCTGTATTTTCCATACGCGACGCCGAAGGTCGTGACAAAGGTCAAGTGGACAACTTCCTTTTTGGAGAGGGTGCGGGCCAGTTCTTCACGACGCTTGCGAAGGCGGGCATCCTCTTCTTTATCTATGGCATAAGAATCACTGGAGAATTTCATTTCACACAGATTGACGACATGGTCGGCACGCCGGATAATCATATCTATCTGAAGCCCTTCCTTCTCCTCATCTCCTTTAACATTCCAGGCAGACACGGATGAGCGGACCCCGTCTATTCCCAAAGCCCTCTTTATTTCCGGAATATGTTGTCGGCACACCTCTTCAAATGCCACTCCCCGCCACGAATCAAGTATTTTCGACGCCGCGTTGTCTACCATAAAGGAACTCTCTTTGGACGGCTCGACATATTTCACCCAGAAGAGGCAGAAATTATCAATGAGCCGATACTTGATTCGTTTTGCAGACTCTCCATAGAGCGTATATTTAGCGATAAAGTCACTCTCCTCCAAGGCCGACAAGGTACAGGACAAGCCACCGCCTAAAGAAATACCGGTTTTTTCTGCGATTTCCTCCCGTGAGAAGCCGCTGTGACGGGTCGCAAGAAGACGGATGATTTTCTTGCAATCCTCGGGATTGCCAAAGATGGCCCCAAACAATCGGTTCAACTCATCTTTCAACTTGGGTCTGGAACCAAAAAGAAGATCGTCAACATTGGCCTCCAAACTTTTTCCCGGTCTGAAATAGGCCAGATAATACGGGATACCGCCAAACACCATATAACTCTGAACGATGTCATAACGAGACAATTCTATTTGCTCGTGGGCAAAATACTCTTCGCACGACTTCAATGTGAAAGGAGAAAGTTTGATTTCCTGCGTCGTTCTTCCATATAGCCCCCCTTTGCTCTGCGATATGTTGCTGAGTATCCAGGAAGTCGCACTCCCACAAACAATCAGCATCATATTGTTGCGATACTGGCACCAACCATTCCAGAAATTCTCAAAAGCGGGAAGGAACCCTGATTTTGCCGTATCCATCCAAGGCAGTTCGTCAAGAAATACGACTTGTCGGGAGCCATTATCCAGACGGGCAAGAAGTTGCTCGAGTTGAAAAAAAGCCTCCATCCAAGTCTTGGGCCGGGAGATTCCTTCCATTCCGTGGTTCAACAAAGAGTAGTAGAAACTCTCCAACTGCGTTCTCTTTCGGCCTGCGTCCTCCGCTTGGTCGCCAGAATAGACTCCCGTATGATGAAACGAGATTCTTTCTCCGAATGTTTGTGTGACCAGAAAAGTTTTTCCCACACGCCTGCGACCATAAATCACGACAAATTCAGGCTTTCCGCTCTGGTAAATGCGTTCAAGTTCAGCGACTTCGCTTTTTCTGCCAATCATAATACAATTTCGATAATCTGCCGCAAAGATAGAAAAAATACTTTATGCGGCAAAATATCCATATAGATAATCTGCCGCAAACGGGGATTTTTCTCGTTTGCGGCAGGATATCGTTAAATTTGGAGGCGTTTCCTACTTATACAGGAAGCGTTTGATGCTCATCTTGGGGGTCTTTTCGAAGGGCTGGTCCACCGTCTCGATTTTGGTCAGCTTGCTGTAAGAAGGCATCTTCTTGTTGATCAGCGCCAGCATTTCTTCTATCTTGATGGAAAGCGCCTCGGCATCCAGACCGTCCGCCTTGATTTTTTCGGCATCCAGATGGACCAGCGCCACCAGTTTGGAAGCACGGTCCACGACCACGCTTTCCAGCACATAGGGCTGGTTATTGACCACGGCCTCCACCTCTTCGGGATAGATATTCTGGCCGTTGGAGGAGAGAATCATATTTTTGCTGCGGCCCCGGATAAAGATGTTGCCGTCGGCATCGATGACGCCCAAGTCACCGGTCTTCATCCAGCCATCCTCGGTGAACGCGGCCTTGGTGGCCACTTCATTCTTGTAATAACCGATCATCAGGTTCATACCGCGAGCCTCGATTTCGCCGGCCACGTGCTGCTGATCCTCGGAATCAATGCGGACCTCACAACGATCTACGCTTTTTCCGCAGGATCCGGGCACGAATTTACGCCAGTCCTCGTAGGCCAAGAGCGGTCCGGCTTCGGTCATACCATACCCGACCGTATAGGGCAGTTTGAATTTGCGGAACCAATACTCGACGGTGGGGTTGAGCGGAGCGCCGCCCATAATAATCCAGTCAATCCTGCCGCCGAAAGCCGCTATGAGTTTGTCGTGAATTTTCTTGAAGATAATATTGTTGAGGATGGGAATCTTGGTCAACACCTTCATCGCCGGCTTGCTCAACGTGGGCAGAACGGATGCCTTGAAGATTTTTTCCATCACCAAAGGAACCGTCATCACCGAGTAGGGCTTGATTTCCGCCATCGCCGCGAGCAGAATCTTCGGAGAAGGAGATTTGCCAAGGAAATAGATGCAGACGCCGCCGCAGAGCGGATAAATCAGTTCGAACATCAGACCATACACGTGGGCCAGGGGCAGCATCGACACGAGGGTGTAACCGAATCGGGTAGGGATGCGGGACTGGCCGAACACGACATTGGTACAGGTCGAAGCATAGGGCAGCATCACGCCTTTGGGGGCGCTGGTCGTGCCGGAGGTATAGTTGATGATGGACAGGTCGTCCCAGTTTTCAACGGGGAATTTGACGTCGTCCTTGCCGTATCCGTTGGGCCATTTCTCGTTAAACAGGGCATCCAGGTTGTCGAAAGCGGCCTTGATTTCATCGTTGGCGCAGAAAAGCGGTGTGAATGTATCGACGGAAATCACCAATTGGAGCCGAGGCATCGCTTCTAGGTTGAGTTTGGACCATTTTTCCTCATCGACGAAAAAGACTTTGGCGTCGCTATGGTCCACGAGGGAGACGATGCTGTCCGAGGTAAAATCAGCCAGAATGGGGACGGTGACGGTCTCGTAGGTGTTGGAGGCAAAAAATGCGACGGCCCAGCGGGCGCAGTTCTTGGCGCACAAGGCCACTTTGTCGCCTTTTTGAATGCCGGTTTTTTCAAAAAGAACGTGGAAACGTTCCAGTTTGGTGGCAAATTCACCAAAAGTAAAGGTTTCGCCTTTGTAGTCGCAGAGCGCATGAGCGTTCCAGTGTTCCTGGACGGTGTTCTGCAGCAATGAAAGATAATGTTGCATAGTCGTTTGGGTTAGGTTTTACAACACATTTTCCTCAATTTTTTCATATTGAGGGATGGCAAAGATATATATTTTTCTTCGGGTAAACAAATAATTGCTAACTTTACCACCACAACCCCGGACGCGGAGAAGCCGTCCATCCGAGGTTCATAATACTTACACGGATATGAAAAAGCCCATTGTCGCCCTCATTTACGATTTTGACGGAACCCTGTCCCCCGGGAATATGCAGGAGTTCGGCTTCATCCAGGCCATCGATACCACGCCGCAGCAATTCTGGCAGATGTCGGACGAACTGGCCAAAGGGCAGGATGCGAGCAACATCCTCAGTTATATGAAGATGATGTTCGATGAAGCCCGACGCAAGGGAATCCTGTTGAAGAAGCAGGATTTCAATGACTTCGGCCGCAAGGTGGAATTCTTTCCGGGCGTAATGGAGTGGTTCAAGCTCATCCGGGACTACGGGAAGAGCAAAGGAGTAATCATCGAGCACTATATCAATTCATCCGGTCTGGCGGAAATCATCGAGGGAACGCCCATCGCCTCCGAGTTCAAGCGCATCTACGCCTGCTCTTTCATCTACGACGAGAAAGGGGAAGCCATCTGGCCCGGGGTGGCGGTGGACTACACGGCGAAGACGCAATACCTATTCAAGATTAACAAGGGCATTATGTCGATGCGCGACAACCAGCTGGTCAACCAGAGCCAGGCCGAGGATAAA
The DNA here is from genome assembly GCA_946408295.1 of uncultured Bacteroidales bacterium. Next base: position 365 of record CAMJRT010000133.1, on the reverse strand, counting down.
AAACGCGTGCCGTTCCCGCATATGATTTACTTCGGAGACGGAGAGACGGATGTTCCCTGTATGAAAATCGTGAAGATGTGGGGCGGCCACTCCATCGGCGTGTACGACCCCGCCAACGAAAAGAAAAAGGCGTACACGCGCGAACTGTTGAAAGACCGGCGCGTCAACTTCATCACCCCGGCCGACTACCGCGCCGGCGGTCACGCCTACCGCCTTACCTGCGCCATCATCGACAAAATCAAAGCCGACTACGACCTCAAGGCATTCTGTTCCGCCGGCAAGTAGCCACATAAAAAAGGAGCCGGAACAGGGGCGCCGAGGTACAAGAAAAAAGCCGCTGCAGGATTTCTGCAACGGCTTTTATA